>DAHVFL010000080.1 GCA_027316975.1 Chloroflexota bacterium
TTGCTAATCGTCCAAAAGACCAGGAAGATATCCTGGCTCTTATCAAACAGTTAAAGATTCGGACACGCAACCAGGCTCAGAGGTTGATTGATAGGTATATTCCAGATAAACAACTTCAGCAAATGAACAACGTTGAAGACACTCTCGCAGATTTTTTCAAGTGATACATCCGGCCTCCATCCGTGATACAATATAGTCAAGCGCGATGAATACATTATTAGGATCAACTAAAATGAAATCAAGCGACCATTTACAAACAATGGCTATAACCTATCAAGAAATCTGCCAGGGCGAAACGCCGTGGGTGTCACTGGGCAATTTCATGAATGCCTGGTTTGGCTATGCTACAGATAAACGTCTTCAACTTGTGACTGATCCGATCTCTCTTCCAGCGTCACTGAACATAGATACTCAACGTTGGGCCGCTTTCTGCGCCGCATCAGTGGAATGGCTTAGTGAACGATACGGCATACTTTGTCCAACATGGGTACACAATCCCTCCTACAACTTGACAGAACCATGGTTTGACTCTCCCGGCGCTTATAAACCAGAAGTACGCGCACGGCTTATTCAGAAAACGCCGGAGCCTTTTACCAGGCGCAACATTTTTTGTGGCAACCGTATGTTTGCCAACAAGTACGAGTTGGTTGAGCAATTGCGCCTACGTCGCCGCTCGGCCTAAAAAGGTCCCATTTACAACGACTCCTCGCTCGCCTCAAGCGCCAGTCGCGTCACCTCCTCCTGCGAAAGAGCCTTGCCCTCTGCCCACCATGCTTCCCACGTTGCCTCGTCAATCAGCGACTTGAGGCCGCCAAGATAGGCGCTATACAGGGGAACATAAGCTACCGGAACGGCGGTATTGAGGCTCGCAAAAAGCGCTTCGGCGGCGCTGCACACCTTCGCCGCGTAGGATGGACCTCGCGTTGTCCCTAACAGGCAGCCGAAAGCAACCAGATCGGAGGCCAGCATGTAGCGATTGCCAGTTATTTGCGCCAGCAGCAGCCCCTCGCGCAAATAACTGGCGCTTTGTTTAAGGTCCGCCTGAACAATAGCCAGCACACCCAGGTAAACCAGCGTGACATTCAGCAGACCCGGTTCGCTATACTCGCGCAGTAGTGGCAACGCTTCATTCAACCGTATCCATGCTTGAGTGAAGTCGTTTTGAAGGATCGCCATCGCCCCCAACCTGCTCAGAGCAAAAGCATACGTACGCCAGTCTTCTTGTTCGCGCAGAAGGAACACGCTCTCTTCAAGATATGTGCTTGCCAGCGTATATTCCCCCTGCATATGCCAGCTATCGCCAATCTGGAAGATGGCCGAGGTTCTCCCAACATCGTCTCCAACGGCTTCATAGAGCGCCAGAGCTTGCTCGGCCAGTTCTCGCGAACGCTTGCACGCCACCTCCCACAGGGCAAGCCGTGACGCGGCCATCAACAGTTTGGCGCGGATGACCGGTGATGTCTCCTGTGTCATCTTGAGCGCAACATCGATCCAGCGATGAGCCTCCTCGAACGCCGTGCGCGCCTCCCAGAACATCCCCAGCGCGCCGCACATGCGCTGTACGAATTCGGCTTCATTGCGCTCAATAGCCCACTCCAGCGCTGCTCGCAGGTTATCCTGTTCGCGGGCCAGCATCGACACCACCTCGGATTGCCTGCGACCATATAATTTCGGCTCAATACGTTCAGCCATCGCGAGATAATATCCCGCGTGCCGCCGTTGCGCATCTTCGCGCTCTCCACACGCCTCCAATTTTCCCCATGCATATTCACGAATCGTCTCTAAGAAATAAAAGCGCGGTTCCTTATGCTCCTCCGGAGAGTCGATTTCGAGCATCATCCGTTTCACCAGGCTGTGATCAATCAGCGCCTCAATCAAATCAAGCGCGTCATCCTGAGTAGCTATTTCGTCGCCTCCAATGCCGATTGCCGCAACCGCATCTATTGTCCACCCGCCCAGAAAGACACCCAGGCGGCGAAAAAGGCATTGTAGTTGTATATCCAGCAGCCCATAGCTCCAATCCAATGTATTCTGTAAAGTTTGGTGGCGCTGGTGTACATCACGCGCAGTGGAGCGCAAAAAAGTCAAACTCTGACCCGTTTTATCTGTCAGCTTTTCCAGGATCACCGGTAAAGAATATACCTTAGTTCGCGCTGCAGCCAGTTCAAGCGCCAGGGGCAGCCCATCCAGCCTCGCGCATATGCTCGCAAGAGTCGCCACATTATCTTCAGTAATTTGAAAAGCAGGATCAATAGCTTGAGCGCGTTCGACGAAAAGACGAATAGCTGGAAATTGTGAAACATACCCTACAGTGGATGCCGCATCGAGCGCGCAGACCTCGAGCGGAGGTACCTCGAATTCATGCTCCCCGTACAGTCGCAGCACAGACCGGCTTGTCACCATAATTTTGAGCAGCGGGGCAGTACTCAACAAATCGCCGGCGAAAGACGCCATATCAGGGATTTGCTCCACATTATCCAGTACCAGCAGGAGCGACTTTTCTCGCAAATACCCCTTAAGCAAATCTTCGTGTGATGACATACGCTGCGTACCGGGATCGCCCCGTGTCACCGGCTCTGACAGTCCCAGCGCCTGTACGATCGTCGAGTGTACAAGAACCGCATCGTGAATAGTTGCCAGTGACACAAAAAACACCCCATCGGCGAAATCATGCCGAACCGCGTGCGCCGCTTTCAACGCCAGGCGCGTTTTGCCAACTCCACCCGTTCCAAACAGCGTCAAGAGGCGCACCGCCGGCTGTCGAATACGATCCAGTAGCGCCTGCACCAGCGCTTCACGTCCGATAAGCGAAGTAAGCGCTACGGGCAAGTGCGTGTACGCCGAAAACGCAGTCAGACCCGCTAGAGTACTCTGAGACGGGGACTCAAGCCTGTTCAACGGAGCAGTGTGCCACTCTGCGTCGGAAAAGCTCTCCCTGCGCAAACCCATCAACGCCAGAAGTTCGATAGCCTCCACCTGAGTGGTGATCGCCTCCCAGCTCGCCAGCGTTTTGATCACTCTTCTAACTTCCTCATGGGTTAGAAATGTCTGCTTCGCGCCATGCAGTTTGCGGCTCAATACCCTTGAATCGATGCCCAGCGCGACAGCCAGCTCCTTCTGAAGCCGCCCCACCTGGCGGCGCGCATCAGTAACTTTCTCGCGAAAAAGGTCGAAGTTGATTAGAGAATCAGGAGAATGTTGGGGATACGAAGGATAGGGATGGGTAGTATGAGAATGGGTGTGAGATTCAGTAGCCATAAATATCCGCTCCTCCATAATTCTAACAAGTCTGCACGTACCCCGTAGCCGCCCACTATTATATCTTATAAATCTGGACTTTCCATATTTTTGGGACACACACAGGACTTTTTGAATCACTTTTGAATCACTTTTGAATCACCTCAGCCCTTTTTATCGCTTTTGTCGAGTTGTATACTCCTCGTGGCGATACGGAGTGCTGTGACAGGGGGGGAAGTCAGATATCGACAGGCAAGCAAAGTCGTATTCGGCTTTCCTGTTACAGCATTCTTCGCCGAAAAATTCCTCTCACATTCCATTACGTGGTTCTGCATAGAGCGTGCGTTCGTGGTCATAGATCACCATGCCAGGACCACCACCTTTCATATGGCGCACATAACGCTGCAACGTATAATCGACAGGGACACTGGTGCTACCCCGCGCCTGGCTGTACCACGCCGCCAGGGCAGCGGCCTCCTCAATAGCGCTGCGCGGAATGTCGCGCCCACCCGCCTTGATAATCACATGCGAGCCAGGGACACCGCGCGCGTGCAGCCACATATCATTCGACGAAGCCTGGTGGAATGTCACATCCTCGTTCTGGCGGCTGTTCTTGCCAATCAAGAGCGTAAACCCCTCGCGGCTTTGCGCGTGTAGTGGCACACCACCCGGCGGCGTCGGCTTTCCCCTGGTTTGTTTGCCGCCCTTGTCTTTCCCTTTATGCACAGGCTTCTGTTGTTTTTGAACCGCCTTCGCCGCCCCCTTCGCGCCTCGCATATACCCGGCCGTTTGCGTCTCCGCCTTCACCAGCGCCACTTCTAGAGGTGTATCGGCCAGCATCAAATCGGCCAACAACTGCTCGATCATGGCAATCTCAACGGCGTTTTGCTCGATCTGCGGCGGAACAAGCGCCAGGGCGCGGCGCAACTTGTGGTACTTATGAAATATGCGATTGGCATTACCCACCGCGTCCAGGCGCGGATCAAGCGGAACCGTCACCAGCGCTGGCGTCTCCTGACCCTCGAAGAAATTTTGCAGCGTCACGCTCTGCGGCCCCTGTTTGACATCATTTTGATGAGCCAGCAGAAGCCCCGCCCACAAACGGTACTGATTAGCCTCCTCAGAAACCGCCAGCTCTTTTTGCAACAGCTCAGCCTTACGCCTGCATCGCTCCAACTGCGTGTGTAACACTTTGCGCACAGGCGCGCGCACGCTCTCCATCGCGTCGCGCCATTCCGCGCCCGCGTAAAACTCATCTATAATCGAATTAATAGAAGACGAAGCCAGTATACGCACCCCCGCCATCTCGGCATACTGTTCAAGCGCATATGGCGCAAAAGCGACATATCGTTGTAGGGTACGGGCGTACCCTTGCGGTCGCCCTGGGGTGGTTGGGGCGTCTCCTTTCTCCCCCTCAGATCGCCCTGGGGTAATGGCCGGCGCGTCTTGCGCTCCCGCCAGTTGCTCAACGCGCTCAACCAGTTGTGGCTTCCAGGCATGCGCATCGTACAACGCCGCTATCTCACGCACATTCCAGGCCACTTCTTCCCAGGTATTCTCGTCCTGTAAAGCAAGCGAATCGCTATTGCCGGTAGCGCGATACACCACCTCGCGAGCCAGCAACTGGCTGAAGCCGGGTAGGTTTCTACTGAGAAGTTGCCAGAGGGTTGGTTGTTCCGAGGCACGCGCGCGCCCTTTCTTCACCGGCGCTGGCCGCGCGGCCTCTTCCAAAGCCACCGCCTTCAGTTGAGAAGCCGTGAGCGTGGTAGGGTCTAAACGCGGCAGGGATTGCTCGCCAACCACGCGCATTTGTGGTGGCGGCGCGACGTAAGGCACATTGGGCGCAATGACGCGATACCGATTAACGTCAGCGCCAACATACTTGAGACAGCCCAAAATCATACCCTGTTCATCACAGAAGATAACATTGCTCAAGCGTCCCATGATCTCGATAATCAGCCGGTAACGCGCCCGTTCATCGCTATCCACATCCCTGCGCGAACTGGCGATGATCTCGATTACCCGTTCCCAGCGCGGCTGTCCAATAGCCTCGATGCGCGTTCCTTCCAGGTACTTGCGCAGAAGCATAATAAACGCTGGCGGCTCACTGGCTATTTTAGCAGGCTTACGCGCCGTCAGATGTGCCCGCGCCAACTGGGGATGCGCCGAAAAAGAGAGCCAGCGGTTCTGTCCGCCCTGCCCACCCCCCCCAGGCGTATAGCACTGCATAGCTACCGTGTGTTCGGTTGGCTGAATAACCGTATCAATACGCGCCCCCGTCAACAAAGTGCGCCACTCATCAGCAACAGCGGCCAGCGTTATAGCATCTACAAACATAGCTTAATCCTATCTGATACGTAACTTTTCTTGCGCCTGCGGCGGCCTGGAGGAGAAGAGTCTGCTGGCTGATCGCCGCAGGCGATCAGCCAGCAGACTCTTCTCCTTCCAATAGTAGCGAACCGCGAAGCGGTGAGGTTTCTGATAGAAATCGGCATATCACATAAAATACCACTGCATGTTGTACAATAAAGATAACAAACAGTTCCGCAACGTTTTCTCTTGATCGTCAGTATAACAAAGAGTGGACATGGTGTATAGCGACCAGGGCGGGACTTCGCCGCCCTCGCGGCCACCCGCCCTGGTCGAACCCGGCACTCTGGATATTCAGGGGGCGTAGGACAAACAGTATGCAACTTGAGATGGAGCGTCACATGTCCCAGCAGCAGGGGACATCCCCACCATCACCTCGCCAGGGACTGCTCTTCGTGCTTTCAGCCCCGTCCGGCGCCGGCAAAGATACCGTCATCAACACGGCCAGAGCGCAAGGAATAGACTTTTTCGTAGTCCCTTCTGTCACAACCCGCCCGCCACGCCCGGGCGAAAGCGAAGGCAACCCCTATAGATTTGTCAGCAAAGATACATTCGAAGATCTCGTCGGTAAGGACGAGTTGCTCGAATATGCCAATGTGCATGGCAACTGGTACGGCCAACCGCGCCAGCCTATCCGCGATAATTTGAGCGCGGGCCGCGATGTGCTGCTCAAAATCGATGTGAAAGGCGCGGCCACAGTACGCAAGAAAGTGCCGCAAGCTATCTTCATATTTCTTGTGCCTGAGTCAATGGAGGAACTGGCAGCCAGGCTCGTCAATCGCAACACCGAGACAGAAGAAGAACTCAAACGAAGACTGGATGACGCCCACCACGAGCTAGCTGAGCAAGATTGGTATGATTATGTGATTACCAACCGCCAGGGACACGTAGAGGAAGCCGCCGCCCGGTTACATGCCATCATCATAGCAGAACATAGTCGGGTTCACCCTCGTCAAGTAACGATTTAATCACAGCAGAGAGGATTAAGCACGAATGTCAGATGAACGTTTTATACAGTCAGGCACCAGGGAACGCAACCTGGGCATGGAACTTGTGCGCGTTACGGAAGCCGCTGCCTTGAGCGCGGGACGCTTTATGGGCAAGGGTGACAAGATCAAAGTCGATCAGGCCGCCGTCGATGCCATGCGCCAGGCGCTGGACGGCGTTGACATGCACGGAGTCGTAGTGATCGGCGAGGGCGAAAAGGACGAAGCGCCTATGCTCTATATTGGCGAAGAAATTGGCAATGGCACGCCTCCCGAAGTCGATGTCGCCGTTGACCCGGTGGATGGCACGCGCCTGACCGCGCTCGGCATGTCTGGAGCCATCGCCGTAGTCGCCACGGCTGAACGCGGCACCATGTATTCCGCTCCTCCCGGCGTCTACTACATGGAGAAGATCGCGGTTGGCCCCTTTGCTCGCGACGTGATCGACATCAACGCCCCTATCTCCACCAACCTCGCGCGTATCGCCCGCGCGCGCGACGCGCGCATCGACGACTTGACGGTTGTGATACTGGACCGCCCGCGCCACGCCGAGATCATTGCGCAGGTGCGCGAGGCTGGCGCGCGTATCCGGCTTATCATGGACGGCGACGTGTCAGCAGCCATTCAGGCGGCAATGGAAGATTACCGGGGCGTGGATGTCCTGTTTGGCACAGGCGGCGCTCCAGAAGCGGTGCTGGCAGCAGCAGCCATCAAATGCATTGGCGGCGCCATCCAGTGCAAAATCTGGCCGCGCAACAACGAAGAACGAGACAAGCTAAAAGCCGACGGCATTGATCTCGATAAAATATATATGACCGACGACCTGGTGAAAGGCAATGATGTAGCCTTTGCCGCCACCGGCATCACCGCCGGAGAACTGGTCGATGGCGTGAAATATTTTGGCTGGGGCGCGCGCACCTCGTCCATCATGATGCGCTCTCGTTCTGGCACTGTGCGTTACATTCAGGCCCGCCACAAGTGGCGCGCTTCTCCCGATAGCCTGGGCAAATCCACAAACTAAACATGGGGAAGTCCACGGCATCCATCGCGATGGATGCCGTGGACTTTCCCATGTTTATATCTTCTCCAACTTCTCAATTACCGCATCGGCTACCCGCGATGTTCCCACCGCCGTTTGGTCGTCTGGTCGCGGTTTGAGATCGTAGGTCACATACTTCCCCTCGGCTATCACCTGCGCCAGGGCTTTCTCAAGACGGACAGCCGCATCCTTCTCGCCCAGGTGACGCAGCATCATAACCCCCGAAAACATCATAGCCATCGGATTGACCTTGTTCTGACCGGCATACTTGGGCGCGCTGCCATGCACCGGCTCAAACACCGCGTACTGACCACCAATATTCGCGCCCGGCGCAACCCCCAAACCTCCGATCAGTCCAGCGGATAAATCGGAGATGATATCGCCATACAAATTGGGCAGCACCAGCACGTCGTAGATCTCGGGTTTCTGCACCAGTTGCATACACATATTATCCACAATGCGATCCTCGAACTGGATATCAGCATACTCTTTGGCAACTTCCTGCGCGACCGAAAGAAACAAACCATCAGAAAATTTCATGATATTGGCTTTGTGAACCGCCGTAACCTTGCGCCTTCCGTTGGTACGCGCATATTCAAAGGCAAATTTGACAATACGACGAGTTGCCAGAACCGATATATACTTAATGCTGATGGCGGAGTTTGCATCGAGACGACTGCCTGTGGTGCGCGCGATGGTTTCGAGCATCTCTTCTTGCGCCGAAGTCCCTCGCTGGAACTCGATGCCAGAATAGAGGTCTTCAGTATTCTCACGCACGATAATCAAATCAATATGATCGTAACGCGAGCGCAAGCCTTGATAGGTTTTAGCCGGGCGCAGGTTAGCGTAGAGGTCAAGCTTTTTCCTGAGAGCGGCATTCGCGCTGCGCGACCCACGCCCCACCGGCGTAGTAATCGGCCCTTTCAAACCCACCTTTGTCTGTTTTATCGATTCAATAACCTCATCGGGTAATACAGTACCATACTTTTCAAATACCTCTAATCCCGCCCTTTGTACGTGCCAGTCGAACTGCACACCCGTCGCCTCCAGCACGCGGCGAGTCGCCTCCGTTATCTCCGGCCCCGTTCCATCCCCAGGAATAAGCGTCACTGCATATTGCATCAATTCCTCCAAACCAGCAGAGCTTCCGATATGAACGCTAGTGCCAGCACTGAATTATAGCACGCACCCACAGGTTCGGATAGGTATTAACTTCTTTTCGACTTTGCCGTCGTTTTCCTCTTCGCGGTGGAAGCTGTAGTTTTTTTTGTTGCAGTTCGCGTTGTTGTCTTTTTGGCGGTGGTACGTGTCGCAGGCTTCTTTGCCACGCCTCGCGCACCCGTCGTCAAAGTAGGGCGGCGCGTCATTCTGGCCCTGGTTCCAGGCTTCTCGGCAACGTCCTGCGACGCCTCACCCTCATCTGTCGAGTGCTTGCGCGTCCCGCGCCGGGAGGTCGCGCCATTTTGATGGGGCTTTTCATCAGCGCCGCGCCGCGGCACAATGACTTCCGTGTAGCAGACAGGGTCTGCGCCTACACGCGCAACGACCATCAGACCATTACAATTCGGGCAAAGCTCAGGAACGGGCTTTTCCCAGATGGCGAAGTTGCAGGTTGGATAATTGTTGCAACCATAGAAGATGCGCTTCTTCTGCTTTGTTTTGCGTTCTACCAGGTCTCCGCCGCAATTCAGGCAGAGCGCGCCCGTCTTAATCACCACCGAGCGGCCATAGCGGCACTCTGGAAAGCCCGAACAGGAAATGAAACGTCCAAAGCGTCCGGTGCGAATCACCAGGTTGCGCCCGCATTCAGGGCAAACTTCGTCCAGTTCTTCGACAGGCTTCTGCACGCGGTTCATCTCGGTCTCGGCCTTTTCCATCGACACCTTAAAATCGCCGTAGAAGTGGCGCAAGAACTCTATCCAGGATTGCTTGCCCCCTTCCACATCATCCAGCCGCCGCTCCATATCAGCCGTAAAGCCAACATCCACAATATTCGGGAAGTGCTTGTTCATAACTTCGTTAACGGTCTCACCCAGCCATGTCGGCATGAAGCGCCGCTGCTCCTGCTCGACATAGCCGCGATCCTGAATAGTGCTGATAATAGGAACGTAAGTACTTGGGCGTCCAATGCCTTGCTCTTCCAGTTCCTTAATCAAACTCGCCTCGGTAAAGCGGGGAGGCGGCTGCGTAAAATGCTGGGCCGATTGCAAATCATGCAGGTGTAAGGCCTCATTAGCGGCCAGCGCGGGCAGCGTTTTCTCATCGTCCTCGTGCGGCCAGACCGCGTAAAAACCCTGAAATTTGAGATGCGAACCACTGGCCCGAAAAACATACTGGGCTGCCACAATATCAGCGCGTACAGTATCAAACACCGCCGGCGTCATGAAGCTGGCCACAAAACGCCGCCAGATCAAGTTGTACAGCTTGAACTGCTCCGGCGTCAGGTGTGATCTGACCAACTGCGGGGTCAGCGCGGCATCCGTCGGGCGAATAGCTTCGTGCGCGTCCTGCGTGGTAGCCTTCATCTTGCCCGTGCGTCCTGCCCCAACATACTGTTCCCCGAATTCCTGCCCGATATAGCCCTTGACACTCTTCTGCGCCTCGTCAGAGATGCGTGTGGAGTCGGTGCGCATGTAGGTAATCAGACCCTGGTGGCCGCGCTCGCCCAGTTCGATGCCCTCGTACAGTTGTTGCGCGATGCTCATCGTTTTCTTGGGCTTGAAGTACAACCGCGACGAAGCATCCTGCTGCATAGTACTGGTTGTATAGGGCAGGTTTGGCTGGCGGCGTTGTTCTTTCTCCTCAACTTTTAAAACCGTGTAAGTCGCGCCTTTCAAGTCACCAAGAATAGCGTCCGCCTCCTCTTTAGAGGTAATCTTGATACGCCCCCTGGACACCTGGATGGACTTAGCGCCGTTTTGCCCATTGCCCCCGTGACCGTTCGCCAGGGCGAGTTGCGCGTTTGCCTCTCCCTGCTCATCACCTTCGGGCGCGTTTTCCGCTCGATTAAACTCGGCAATATCTTTGAAACGAGTAATCAAGCTGGCTTCAAAACGCTCAACTTCTCCCAGTTTACTCAGCAGCGCGGTTACGCTCCAATATTCTTCCGGTATGAAAGCGCGAACCTCACCTTCGCGATCACAGATGAGTTTAAGCGCCACCGACTGCACGCGCCCCGCGCTCGTACCAGATTGTATGCGCCGCCACAGCAGCGGGCTGATTTTATACCCCACCAGCCGGTCCAGCACGCGCCGCGCCTGCTGTGCGTTAAAAAGGTCTTCATCAATCTCACGCGGCTTCCGAATGGCTTGCTGCACAGCCCCTTTGGTAATTTCGTTGAAGACGGCGCGGCGCGGATGTTGCAAACCCAGCGTCTCTTTCAGCGACCAGGCGATAAATTCACCCTCGCGGTCAGGATCAGGGGCCAGGTAGACCTCCTCAGCGCGCCGGGAAGCAGCTCTCAGATCATCAATCAACTTATCTTTTTTCGCGATAATCTCATATTGCGGCGCAAAATCTTTGCGCGTATTCACACCCAGCCCTTTTTTAGGCAAATCGATAATATGCCCCATCGAGGCTCGCACTTCATAATCCCGCCCCAGAAATTTTTCTATCGTTTTTGCTTTTGCAGGAGACTCAACAATTACTAATTTTTTTGCCATTCACTTGTACCCCGAAACCTTCTTATTTATGGATGTACCGCAGCCACATACTACCATTAGCTACAGCCTCACCCTCTACCAATACACTCGCAAGCCATCTCACAGCATAGGATAGCACATGCTGACAAGAGGGATGCAATTATTTCATGCCTGCATCCGATTTCCAGCATAGAATAACACACTCTGTCTAGTATCTATTCCAAACGTAACAAATGAGGAGTCGGTTACTGGTTGCCACAGCGACCAATTTTTGCACGATCCTTCTAATACGCATAGAACATAGACATCATAAGACATAGCCATAATTTGCTATTGTATGCTATTGTATATTTTTGCATAATCATGTATAATCAAAACAAGTAAAATAGTAACCAGTTCTTTTCTTATTGTTATACAGCGTTGACTAACCCTGACGACACTTGTATACTGTATGAAAATACATGTCTCAGGAGGGCGTCTAGTATGGAAGAACTGCTAACTTTAGAGGAGGTGGCGCGAATTTTGAAGGTTTCAGTGCAGACTGTCCGCAGAATGATCGATGAAGGTGAGCTGAAAGCAATTAAAATACGCGGGCAGTGGAGAGTAAAGCGAGAAGACTTGCAAGATTACATTGATCGCAAGTAATCATAGTATGTCGTATTTGTTAGCGTGTGTCAGGGGTGTCCATCCGCCAAGATTAAACACCCCCAACCTTGTCAAACCGTAGCCGTGTGGCTTTGGTTCTGGATTCATTATACCACAGCACAAGCCACCGGTATAGTCAGTCTTTGCCAGAAAAGAAGGGACTATTCACATGGCTGCTAGTATGCAACATCTCCATGAACTCCGGCAGTATATCATCGATCTCAACACCCTCCCGCGTCTCTCCCGCGAGGAAGTCCAGGAGCTTACTTCCCGTCTGGCTGCGACTCAGCAGGAAGCGTTCTCCCCAGAGCAGGTAGCACAGGTGAAGCAGCGGCTTATCGAGGGGCATCTGTGGCTACCCGTCACCCTTGTCCGGCGCTCCGGCGCGCGGTTGCGCTCGCTCTCGCCGCTCGATCTGGTGCAGCAGGGCAATCTGGGCCTGCTGCGCGCCCTGGACCGTTTTGATTGTGCCTCTGGCGGGAACTTTACGGCTTACGCCTCGACCACCATCTACTATGCCATCTTAGACGCACTGCCGATGGAGAACACCATTCGGGTCAGCTATGATC
>DAHVFL010000081.1 GCA_027316975.1 Chloroflexota bacterium
AAGAAGGAGTGGTTATGAAAAGACGCGCCGAGCCTGACCCCTGCAGGCGGCAAGGGTCAGGCTCGGCGCGTTACATACTCTCTGTTACAACAAAGTTCCTCATAACGTCTATGCATATGGGATATTGTAGGGTATAATTGCGCATCTGCTAAAAATATATTATGACGTTATCGGAGGAAATTCGCAATGATCGGGCCTTTTAACTGGATTGACCTGCTTTTTCTCATCACTATCGTGCTACTCGTCTTTAATGGCATTCGCAACGGCGCGATTTTTAGTATAGTCAACCTGCTCAGTATCCCTATCGCGCTGGGGGTAGCCATTTTCCTGGGCAAGCCGTTCACACTCTTCCTGGCCTCGAATGGCCTCTCCATCTCGCCATTGTTCGCCTATATCGTGTTGTTTTTCGCCGCGGTCCTTATCATCCACATCATCGGCACAATGCTGCGCGGCGTGATTCGCGCAGTACCGCTGATTGGCCTGGGAGATGTGCTCATCGGCGCACTGGTCGGGTTTATCGAGGCGTGGCTATTGTGGGTGATCATCCTGCTGGTCATTGGTGGATTCCTGAACAGCGTGCAGCAAGCCATTATAGCTGGTTCAAATATCATCCCCGGCTTTAATATTCCCTTAGTCCAATACACGAACTGGCATGATACTTATAACCAGGCGTTGACCAATAGCCTGTTTGCTCAAGTCAACGGTTTTATCCTCTCCAGGTTGCCCGCCCTGAAAAAGTAGCGGGTTGTAAGCAGACGATAGATGGTACAATAGGAGAGGGTGACATGTAACACGCCCATCACAAATACGAGCGGAGGACGACTACGCCAAAACAACTGATTGAAAACGGCTCGCGAGGGAAGCACGAACAAGCCTTCCTGGTAGCGGTAGATCACGAAGAGAGCGATAGTTTATGGAGCGTGGAGGATTCGCTGAGCGAACTGGGAACGCTGGCTCGCACGGCGGGGGCAGAAGTGGTGGGCAGCATGGTCCAGCGTTTGCGCCACCCCGACGTAACCACTTACATCGGAAAGGGCCGCGCCCAGGAACTATGCGACACCGAAAAACAATTGCACCTTGACCTGGTGATCTTTGACGATGAGCTTTCCCCTTCGCAACAGCGCAACCTGGAAAAGTTGCTCAACGCGCGCGTGCTGGATCGTACCGCGCTCATTCTTGACATTTTCGCGCAACACGCGCGCACACGCGAAGGCCGTTTACAGGTTGAACTGGCGCAACTCGAATACCGCCTGCCTCGCCTGGCTGGTCGCGGCGTGGATCTTTCGCGGCAGTCCGGCGGTTCGCGCAGCGCGAGCGCGGGAGCTGCTGGCGCGGGCGGCGCTATTGGCGTGCGCGGCCCCGGTGAAACAAAGCTCGAAATCGACCGCCGCCGCATTCGCAGCCGCATCTCTGAATTGCGCGAAGAGATCGAAGGGGTGCGCGAGCAGCGTAAAATCCACCGGATGCAGCGAACCGCGCAGTCGATGCCCGTCGTAGCGGTGGTTGGCTATACCAACGCCGGCAAGTCCACCCTTTTCAACGCGCTAACCGAGGCCGAAGTGGTGGCCGAAAACAAACTGTTCGCCACGCTCGATCCCACCACGCGCCACGTCCTGTTACCCAATAACCAGGAAGCGCTGCTCACCGATACCGTCGGCTTCATCCAGAAGCTGCCCACAAAGCTGATCGCGTCCTTCCGCGCCACGCTCGAAGAGGTCATCGATGCCGATATGCTGCTGGAAGTGGTCGATGTGAGCCACGAAAACGCCATCGAGCAGAGCGAAACGGTCAGCGACGTGCTGGGCGAACTGGAAGCGCGCGATAAGCCGCGTGTGACCGCCCTCAACAAAATCGACCTGCTCGACGACGCATCCGAGCTTGATACCACTCTCTATCCCAACGCCGTTCCTATCTCCGCGCTACAAAAAACGGGTCTGGACGCGCTGCGCGAAAAAATCGCCGGGGCGCTGGCCGCCAGCATGGAAGCCCTGCGAGTCCTGGTTCCCTTTGACAAAAGCGAACTGGTCGAACTTTTTCACCGCCGGGGTCATGTCGAACACGAGGAACATATGCCCACTGGCACCCTGCTCGTGGGGCGCATCCCACGCTCACTCAAGGGGTATTTTGTGGCGTATAAAGCGTGACATCTAACTATGCTTCGATTAGAGAGCTACCAGGGAGAGTTTTCCATCATCGAGCAAAGTAGAACGACATCACGCATGATAACCGCTACCCTGGAAACACATTGAAGTTGATACCAGACGCATTGCCTGCCACAGCGAGAGACAGGTTAGCGGTCAAATAATGTATGCTACCAGCATCGGTTCCGGTGATGGTAACGCTATAGCTGCCGGGCGACAGGGTAGCAAAGATATAATTGCCGGATGCGTCCGCCGTAGTGGTTGCGATCACAGTAGAGCCGTTAGAGAGCGTCAATGTTGCTCCCGGCAAAGGAGCGGGCATAGTGCAAATTGGGGAGGGACCCGGCTGGCAGGCTATGACAGTGCCGCTTATGATATAGGTTGGGGTTACAATCAGGGTGACGGTAATAGTCTGGAAAGCGCCAATAGTATAACCGTTGCTATCTGTTGCTGTGAGTTTGATTGTTCCCACATATGTGTTTGCTGCCAGGCCTGTGCTATTGACACTGGCGGTCAAAGCGCTGCCACTTCCGGTATCCTGCGGTAGTGAAGAGAGCGCCAGCCATGCGTTGCTGTTTAGGTCTCCACTTGCCATCCAGGTTATAGGGTGAGAACAGGTACCCGTTTCTTTGAGTGAGACGCTCTGCGGGGTTGGAGAACTCTGCCCCTGAGCCGCTGTGAAGGTCAAAGAAGTGGGAGCTACAACAGGCTGACAGGGAGGTAATACGGTCAGGGTAGCAGAGACCTGTTGTGGGCTGCCGGTAGCGATGGTACCCGCGCTATCGGTGGCAGAAATGGTAAAACTGGTGCTGATGGGAGGGCCGCTCACCAATCCACTCATGCTAACGCCGACCACGAAAACGACTGATTGACCGCTCCCCCTGACAGTATTGCCCGTTGGAAACTGGACGTTAAGCCAGGGAGCGCTGGCGGTCAGGGTCAGGGTCAGAGGCCACGCGCAGTTGCCCGTCCCGGTAATTAACAATGACTGGCTGATAGGATTAAATCCATTCTGCACTCCGCTAAAGGCGAGAGAACTGGACGAGGGCTGCGTCAGAGTGCAGGCCGGCTGCACAACAAGATTGATAGAAACGACTTGCCCGCTACCACTGGCAGTCTTACCAGTGCTATCGGCGCCATTAAGTATTATCTGCCCGGCATAAGTACCTGGTGTAAGGCGCGAAGTATCTACAGAGACGACCAGTTGTCCTGTAGAATTGGGTTGTATACTACCGCCAGATGGAAACGCGCATAACCAGCATCTACCCAATGGCAGAACATTGGTACTCCACTTGAGCGTGCTACCACCCGTATTGGTAATAGTCACGACCTGGCCCTTTGGATTCGGCTGCCCCTGTGTGTTACTGAAATTGAGATTGAGCGGCGCGGCGCTCATCACCGGCGCGTTGGGTGCCGGGGGCGGCTGCACCCTTAGCGTAACCATCACTGTTTGCGTACTATTCTGCGTGGTCAAGGCAATGAAGCCGGGGTAAGATCTGGGCGGTAGCCCCGTTGCGTTCGCTCCTACCGAAATAAACTCGCCGGTTGTCCCCGTGAGCGTGCCACTGGTGGGAGTGGCGCTGAGCCAGTTAAAAGTAGACGATAGCGCCGCTTTCCATTTAATTTGCGCGCCCGCGCAGCTCGCGGTAGCGTTCAAACCCAGCGATTGGTTACCGGGATTCGGTTGCCCCTGCACGGCTGTAAAGGAAAGAGACCCTGAGTTCGTCACAAGGCCGCAGTGTGGCTGCACCGTGAGCGAGACAGCGACCATTTGACTGCTATCGACAGCTCCCGGCGCGCTAAACACCAGGTATCCCAGGTACGCTCCTGGCAGCAGGCTATTACTATTCACCGACACATTTATTTTTTGGCTCGAACCTTTCAGAATAGTACCAAAAGTTTGATCGACGGATAACCAGTTGCTGCTGATTCCAGGCATATGCGCGAGAGCCAACTGATTTGATGATGAGGCGGAGGTAGTAATGGTCAGTGACCAGCTCAACGCCTGCGTTCCCGGATTATTCAATATAAGCGGCAGCGCCGGCGGAGCCGGTGAGCCATCGGTAGCAGTAAACGAGAGGACGGCAGGAGTCGGGGCCAGCACAGGACCTGGAATCGACGGGCGCACCGTCACCGTTACCGGGATGATTTGCGGCTGCGTGCTTACGTTCGAGGAGAGAGTGAGCGTCCCCGTAAGCTTCCCTGGATTCAAGCTGCTACTCTGCGCGGCAACATCGATTTTCTGGCTCTGGCTAAACGTGCCCTGACCGGGAGCGACGAGTAACCACGGCTGGTTGCTGCTGGCAGACCATGTTATAGAGCCACTGCCACTATTCTTCAGGGTCAGAGGAAGTATTTTATTAGACCCCTTGATAATTTGACCAAAATCGAGCGACTTGACAGGGTTCCCACTCTGATCTAGCAGTTCCAGGCGCGCGGGCCTGGAAGGGGCACTTCCGATAACCTGTAGCTGAGCGCTGGCAATATAATGGGTCGTAATATCTTCGGCGTACACCAGGTCTAAGCCCACTGCCCATTTGTTATCTACGATGAGTGTGGCTTCTGCCGAACCATCTTTCCTGATCGTGACTATATTGGAACCGTCGACCGTCGTCACGGCTTCCTGCACATCATGCGACAATTGCACGCTGTGGCCCGCCGGAAAATTCACGATGCGAACCTGCACCTTCGCTTGCGGCGAGTCGCGCGTTACAGTCACCACGCTCGGCGAAAGTGTCAGAGCTGCCACCGCCGGGCCAGTGGGCAGAGTACTGGCGCGCCTGGGATGGACTACCACGACTGAAAATAGGATACCATCCACGATAAGCGCGAGCGCAGCCAGAATTGCCAGAACCGTAAACACGATGCGCAGCGAGAAAGCACGGCGCGGCCTGACCAGGCGCAGGTCGTGGATGGTTGGAATACCTTCCGCCAGGGCGCGTTTAATATCCTCTTCCTCGATACGCGCGGATTCGACGCTATTGGGGATATGGCGGGAGATCAGGGGATCTGTGCTGTTTGCCCAGATATCCTCGTTCTCTTTTTCCTCGACTTCGTTATCAAGCCAGGGCCAGAAGTCTGGCAAGCCTCCATTACTGTCGTGTAGAACAAAATCACGTTCCGGCGTATTCTCCCGTACCGCCGGCAGAGGGCCGGATGCGCTGACCTTTTCAGAAGCGTCTGTGCTCGCGGGCATCTTAGGAAATTTGGGCAGGGGAGTGCTTTCGCGCCGGATATCGGCGGAAATATCGCGAATGGGAGACAGGCGCGAAGCGCGGGGCAAACGACGGTTGGAAGGCTCAACTTCAGAGATGAATTGCGCAGCCGCGCTCAAGCGCGACATCGTCTGTTCCGCGCTATCCGGGTAGGTGAAGCTATCTAGTACAGGTGGATGAGGTGTTATGGGAGCGACTGGTGAGCGCGGGGGTTCGAGGATGGCCGGTGGCGTTGCGCTAGAATGGAGCAGGTCCTTCTGTAGCTCGTCCTCGTCCGGCTCCTGCGCAACCAACGAGGGTGCCGACGTTGACGCCAATGAGGACGCGATAAATCGCGTCCCTACAGCGGAGACGATACCGCCAGAGTCAAAGGAACGCGAAACAGACCCCTGGTGAAACTCGTTTCGCAGCAGGGATCGACATTCGTCACAAAATACGGCGGACGTTTCACAAGGCTTGCTACAACGCAAACACTGGCTCATATGTAACTCTTCTCACCTACCTGGACGATTGCCCAACACGAGGACACGATAGGTCGCGCCACACCCGACATTGACACACGAAACGCGCCCCAGGCTCCAAGACGTAACCCCACAAATAGTAGCTCAGACCCGATGAGTTCTTTTGTACTAATACAACGTTGCAGTATGTCATTTTGTCACATCAAGCGAGCAGAGAAGCCAGAGGTACTATAATGGTGTCCTGCACTTTTTTGTACGAGCGACCAGGGCGCGGGCCTGTCCCCGCCCTGGTCGCTTATACACTCTTGTCACATTCTGCATACTCCGATATAATCCGCCTATGCAAAACAATTTGAGTGATACGATTGCAGCGATTGCCACGCCGCCGGGCTATGGCGGCATTGGTATAGTGCGCATCAGCGGCCCGGATGCCTTTGCTATTGTGCTGCCCCTGCTGCGCAGGCCGGGCGGCGAGACGGCATTACCGCCGTCTCATATGCTCACCTATGGTCATATCGTGGCACCGGATACGCAGGAAATACTGGACGAAACGCTGGTCGCCTTTATGCGCGCACCGCACACCTACACGCGCGAGGATGTTGTCGAGATTCAGGGACATGGTGGCCCGCTCATTCTCCAGCGTATTGCGCGCCTGGCGCTGGCACGGGGTGCGCGTATGGCGAATCCCGGCGAGTTTACCTTACGCGCCTTTCTGAATGGACGGCTTGACCTGGCCCAGGCCGAGGCTGTGATGGACCTGATTAGCTCGCAGACCGAGGTGGGGCAGCGACTCGCCATGCAGCAGTTGCGCGGGCGCATTTCCGAGCAGGTGCAGCACGCCCGCCATTCCCTGCTCGGCGTTATTGCGCGTATCGAGGCCAGCATCGACTTTCCCGAAGAAGATGTCCCCACGCCACAGGCAGCCGAGCTATCCCCATCGATACTTGAGGCGCAGCGGCAAGTTGATCGCTTGCTGGCCGGTGCCGGGCAGGGGCGGCTCTATCGCCAGGGGTTGCGCACCGCCATCATCGGGCGTCCCAACGTGGGCAAATCTAGCCTGCTCAATGCGCTGCTGCGTTCCGAACGCGCCATCGTCACGCCTATCGCCGGCACTACCCGCGACACCGTTGAAGAAGTAGCCAATCTGCGCGGCATTCCTTTACATCTGATCGACACAGCCGGCATCATGCCCACCAGCGACCCGGTGGAGCAGATTGGTGTCGAGCGCAGCCGCGCAGCCGCTGAAAGCGCCGACCTGATCTTGCTCGTTGTTGACGGTTCGGAACCATTGACCGCGCAAGACCACCGCGTATCTGAAGAACTATGGGCGATGGGCTTTGGGGGTGAGGGTGAGATCAGGAGAAGGGACGATGGGCAAAGCGACCCCCCGGCGGTTGCATTGCAAGACATGGCAAGACGCCCTGTTATCCTCATCGTCAACAAATCGGATTGTCGCCAACTGGTAGAAGTCGCTCAACTCCGGCAAACGTGGCCCGGCGCTCCGTTGATTCATACATCCATGCTCACCAACGCGGGTATCGCCGAACTGGAGGAGCATATCGCGAACCTGGTGCTGGCGGGAAAAACGTTGCAAAGCGAGAGCGCCTTGATTACCAGCACGCGCCACCAGGAGAGTTTGCGCCGCGCTTCCGATCATATCCGGGCTTCGCTTCTCCCCCTGCGCGAGGGATTACCTCTGGATTTCGTTTCAATTGATCTCCGAGCCGCCTATGATGCGCTGGGCGAAGTCACCGGGGAAACGGCCAGCGAAGATTTGCTGGAAAGAATTTTTCACGAATTTTGCATCGGTAAATAGGCAGGTATGAGCGTTAGTATAATGAATTATGAAACAAATACAACATCTGAGGAGACGCTATGTTGCCCAGAAATACAAAAAGAAGAAGATTGGCGCTACTTGCCTTCCTTGTGCTGGTAATTAGCGTAGTTATCGTCACTATTACCTATCGTTTTGCAACGCCCCAGGCGCAGGCAAATCCGCCTCTTAAGCAACTTTCCACGACAGTCATACCATCTAGCCCGACTGCTGTCAGGACAACTGCTCCCACGCCGCTACAGACGCCGGTGGGCGCTACCCCTACGCCAGCGCTGTTATCCGCCCCCGATCCGGCCAGTGTGCTGGGGGTTGATTCGAATCCAGGGCAATATTTCGCAGGCATAAAATGGGTACGCCTGGGGTATCCAACCTGCGGATTTGGCTATTTGAACGGCGCACATTTGCAAACGACCATGCAAAACTATCACAACCTGGGATTGCGCGTCTTGTTGATCGTATGCCAACCCGGCAAATCTGGAGCGCGCCTGTTTGACCCGCAGCTCTTCGCCGACATCGCGCAGAGCGGAGCCGATGCCATCCAGTGCGGTAACGAGGAGATGAAGCAGAATGCTCTGACCAATTACGTTACCCCGTCAGATTTTGCGCGCTTCTTCGATATGTGTACCCGCTCGGTCCGCGCGGTGCAACCGAACACACCCATAATTCTGGGCGCGCTCGATCCCCAGGTCGTCGGGGGAGATAACGGTGGGCTGTACTACCAGGTGAGCTACCTGAATCAGATGCAAAGCGCCATGAACTCGCAGGTGCATCCGGGCGGCACCTGGTCCTGGCGCGCCCAGATCGTGGGCCTCATCGATAGCTGGCACAACGGCTACCCCAGCCAGTATGTTAATAACCTCTATGCGCTCTTTGCATTCTGGGCGCAGCAGTTCGGCGTCGATCTGAACAACGGCGAGCTGGGAAAACACCTGTGGGTCGTTGAGGGTACAGGCTGCTTCAAGGGCTGCGGCATTAACCAGTATAGCCAGTACCAGGTAGCGGTTTCCCATATCCTGACGCTTATCAGCGATGCCCAGACCACCATGCGCTATAAGGTTCCTTACTTTTTCTTCAGCGACCGCGATTTTGTCCAGAATGGAGAGTACTGGCCCATTGGTATCCTCGATAGGCTGGGGCATCCCAAGCCCATTCGTCAGGACCTCGGCATGGGGGCGCGCACGCTGAACATGCAGTGTTCTAACGGCCAGTTCAGCGTCGTCAACCAGGAACAGCTTTTAGCAAAACTCTACTCAGGCTGCTCTCTGCCATCCAATTACCCTGGAATACTGACCAGTTAACTTGCAATAGATAGTCTCTCTCATAGAACCTGCAATGATGAGGGAGATGGTGCCGGCGTTGTGCGCCGGCACCATCTCCCTCATCATGTATACCGCGTTACCTTTGGCAAGAGCGAACGTCCTATGTTATAGCGCGAAAAGCGATGCGAGATCACAAAAAACAGGTGTATCCCCATAGGATTTTTTATGCAATCATCCAGCGATTTCTCAGAAGGTACGCGAGAACTACAGACCGCCGGAATGACAGTAAGTGAAATTGCTTTATTAGAAGGCAATGCCTCCTCCGTCGCTGAACCCGGTGTGCTTGAAAGCAGCCCTGTGCCTCATCAGACGGTGGATGGAACTGGAGACACAGCGACCCGTTGGCGCGGGTGGTTTGCAGCGTTACGATGTGTGTTCCCCATCTATCTTGCCACTCACCTGGCCTTGCTTATCCTGACCTATAGCGCGGCGCTTTTCTCGCTTGGCAACTTCTCGACGAAAAGCCTGCCGCTCACTACCCTGTTCACCTCCTGGGATCGCTGGGATAGCTCTCATTTTACGTACATTGCCAGTAATGGCTATACCACAGCGTGGCGCACGGCCTTTTTTCCATTATTCCCTTTGCTCGAACACCTGCTGGCTTTCTTGACAGGCAACCCTTTTGTGGCGGGCCTGATTATTTCCAATGTGGCTGGCCTGTTGATGCTCGCTGTATTCTACCGGCTTGTGCTGGAAGACTTTGATCGCGCTCAGGCCTGGAATTCCGTTCTCTATCTCGCCATATTCCCGACGGCGTTTTTCTTTGCGGCGGCGTATAACGAATCACTTTTCCTGCTGCTCACCTTGCTCAGTTTTTATTATATGCGCCGGGGTTCATGGTGGCTGGCAGGGCTGTTCGGCCTGCTGGCAAGCCTTACTCGTTCAGCCGGTATCAGTTTACTACTGCCATTCTGTTATGAATACCTGCGCCAGCATGACTTCTCACTGAAAAAAATGCGTGTAGACGCGCTTGCCTGCACGGGAGCAGCCGTTGGCATCGGCATCATTGCCCTGTATTGTTATTATCGCTTTCACGATCTGCTAGCCTTCTCTCACGCCCAGGTCGTTTGGAGCCGCTCCATGCACGGCCCCTGGCATGGCTTAATCGATGCCGCAGTCATCATCCTGCGCCGGGCTGTGCTTTCCTTCGATTCGATTCACAACGTCATTGACCTGAGCGCGAGCCTCTTCATTCTCGCGCTGGTGATACTCGCGTTCATCGGGCCGTGGAAATTTTCCGGCGCATACCGCGTGTATGGCCTCTACGCGGTTACAATCTACCTGTTCAGCCTCATTTTCCCCATCAACGGCGGCGTTCCGCTGGGGGCATTTTCACGCTACATGCTCGAAGTCTTCCCTGCCTTTATCTTGCTGGCTGCAATTGGCAAGAAACCCCAGGCGAATCTCTATTATCTTATGCTCTCTGTCCCACTGCTGGCTTTCCTGCTGCTTCAGTTTCTCACAGGACACTGGATTATCTAATTTTTCAAAAAACGAGTTTTATACAATTGTAAAAAATTGCGCAAAATCCTCTTGACAAGGCCTTAACACTGTGGCATAATACCGATGTTGTCACAACGACAGGGAACAACTTCTGGTAAGCGAACCTCTTAAAGGTTTACTCTCAAGGAATTAACGAACCCAGGGTTCTCATGCACCTGATAAAGGAAAGAGACTCTGGTGTTTTATCTCTGTCTCATAAGCAACGACAGCGAGCAATTTACTTGCTCTACGGTGTACCTTGACAATTGAAGAGTGGAAGCAGAACAGTAACTGTACAAGAATGGTATGACATGCAAGAACAGTTTCTGTCAATTTCTGACCAAATAAGAAGAAATCTGCGAACAAGCTAAGTGCAAACACTTGGCCTGGATCGCTCAAGTACAAGTCGCGCTCACGCCGCAAGGGGTGAGCACACAATAACTTGGATGGCGAGTTTGATCCTGGCTCAGGATAAACGCTGGCGGCGTGCCTAACACATGCAAGTCGAACGCGCTTTTCTCGCAAGAGGGCAGCGAGTGGCGGACGGGTGAGTAACACATGGGTACCTCCCCTGAAGTGAGGGATACCGGCGAGAAATGGCCGACAATCCCGCATAGGCTCTCTTTCGCGAGAGGGAGAGCAAAGTTTCTGGCGCAAGCGAGAGACGCTTTGGGATGGGCCTGTGGCCGATTAGCTCGCTGGTGGGGTAAGAGCTCACCAGGGCCATGATCGGTAGCTGGTCTGAGAGGACGAGCAGCCACACTGGGATTGAGAACGGCCCAGACTCCTACGGGGGGCAGCAGTGAGGAATTTTCCGCAATGGACGCAAGTCTGACGGAGCAACGCCGCGTGCAGGACGACGGCCTTCGGGTTGTAAACTGCTTTTCTGGGGGACGAGACACGGACGGTACCCCAGGAATCAGCCCCGGCTCACTACGTGCCAGCAGCCGCGGTAATACGTAGGGGGCAAGCGTTGTCCGGAATTATTGGGCGTAAAGCGCACGCAGGCGGTGAGGCGCGTTTCCGGTGCCAGCTCGTTGCTTACCAACGGGAGTGCCGGGAAGACGGCCGCACTTGAGGGCCTCAGAGGGACATAGAATTCCGGGTGGAGTGGTGAAATGCGTAGATATCCGGAGGAATACCAAAGGCGAAGGCAGTGTCCTGGGAGGTGACTGACGCTAAGGTGCGAAAGCCAGGGGAGCGAACGGGATTAGACACCCCGGTAGTCCTGGCCGTAAACGATGACCATTAGGCGTGTGGGGTATCGACCCCCTGCGTGCCGTAGTTAACACATGAAATGGTCCGCCTGGGGAGTACGGTCGCAAGATTAAAACTCAAAGGAATTGACGGGGACCCGCACAAGCAGCGGAGCGTGTGGTTTAATTCGATGCGACGCGAAGAACCTTACCAGGGTTTGACATGGCTCTGCCCATCCTCGAGAGAGGGTTTCCTTCGGGACAGAGTCACAGGTGCTGCATGGCTGTCGTCAGCTCGTGCCGTGAGGTGTTGGGTTAAGTCCCGCAACGAGCGCAACCCCTGTGGTCGGTTGCAGGTTTCCGACCAGACTGCCGCGATCAACGTGGAGGAAGGTGGGGATGACGTCAAGTCAGCACGGCCCTTACATCCTGGGCGACACACACGCTACAATGGCTGGAACAATGGGGCGCCAACCCGCGAGGGGGAGCCAATCCTCACAAATCCAGTCTCAGTTCGGATGGGAGGCTGCAACTCGCCTCCCTGAAGTGGGAGTTGCTAGTAACCGTGGGTCAGCACACCACGGTGAATCCGTTCCCGGGTCTTGTACACACCGCCCGTCACACCACGAAAGTCGGCAACACCTGAAGCCGCCGGGCTAACCCTTCGCGAGAAGGGGGGCAGGCGTCGAGGGTGGGGTTGGTGATTGGGGTGAAGTCGTAACAAGGTAGCCGTACCGGAAGGTGCGGCTGGATCACCTCCTTTCTAGGGAGTCCGGCTCCTCTTGCGCAAGAGGAGCCCATCCCAGGTCGATC
>DAHVFL010000082.1 GCA_027316975.1 Chloroflexota bacterium
CCGGGAGGGCTATACATCGGTTGATCGCGTGGAGCGGTCCCTGCCGCCTGATGCATATGTCTGGTTGAACTGGCACAAAACGTATCAGCAGTCCAGGTTATCACGTTCCATCCAGCCCGTTTCATAACGGTGAGAAACAGAGGGGAAGCGTTCCACTTTTCCCCTCTGGCGCGGAAGAACAGAAGCAGAACACAGAAAGAGCGAGAACCATGAAGCAGCGTAACCATCATCACACCGGGCAGCAGGAATTGCAGACGATCACCAAGTCCGTGACGCATATTCGGCTGGAAGCGACTAATGTCGGCAAACTGGCTGCTTTAGATGAACTCGCTCAGGTTTATCTCCCACTCTGCCAGCAGTATGCGATACTCTTTTGCACGGAAGAACAGCCGGACAAGTTCCGGACCACCTGCTTTGCCACGCCGCTCTCGGAACGCTGGCACCGGGTCGCTATCCAGCAGGCCACAGGCATCGCCCAATCTTGGCGTATCAACCGCACACAGGCGTATCAGGACTATCTCGATGATCTGCTGGATTATCACCAACAAGAGGCCGAGGGTACACTGAATGAAGAGGAACAAGAGCCGATCTGGAAGGAATGGAGTGTGCCAACACTCCGACAAACCTGCATTCAGGCGAACGTCAACGTCGCAGTCCTTGAACCCGCACAAGATTCGACCTTTGACTACTGGCTCAAGATTAGCACCCTCGCATTTCGCAAGCAGTTGCTGGTTCCGGTCAAGCTGGCTGCTTATCATCGTGAAGCGCTTGCAGGGAAGACCATCAACACCAGCGTGACCCTCAACAAGCGCGGCGATGAGTGGTGGTTAACCCTCAGCTATGATGAGATCGTGCGAGTACAGACCGCACCATCGGCCCCTGTGGTCGGCATTGATGTCGGTATTGCCAACTTTGTCACCACCAGCGATGGTCAGCACTACGGCGCCTTTCACGGCAAACTGCGTGAGCGACAGAAGCGCGACCGCGAGAAACGGCGGCGCAAGGCCAAACTCCGCAAGTGCCTGGAAAAGAAAGGCGTCCAGCGACTGCCCTCCACCAGCAGCAAGGGCGGACAGCGCCTCGCCCGCCACGTGCGACAGGAGATCAACCGGGCGGTCAACCAGTGCTTTGCCGAGCATGAGGGTGTGCAGTTCGCCTATGAGCGCCTCTCGGTTGCGACGATGAAGCACAAGGCGCGTGCCATGAATGCCTACATGCGCGCCTCCAATCTCGCGCACATCCCCAAACAGATCGCCTGGAATGCAGCCAAACGGGGGATACATACAACGAGAGTAAAGAGCGCTTATTCCTCGCAAGAGTGTAGTGTGTGCCATAATGTAGATAGAGCCAATCGACCCGACCAGCAAACGTTTTGCTGTCAGATCTGTGGCTATCAGACACATGCGGATCTGAATGCGGCCATCAACATCAAGCATCGTTGGGGAGACAATGAACTATGCGCCTGCACGGATAGGAATGAAGTCAGGGCGCTCCTGATGCAAAGGCATCAGGCATGGAAGACACAAAACGGTTGGCCGTAGTCCAACCGCCCGCCCGGTTCGTTCGTCAACGGGCGTAGGTGAAGGCTGGGGTTTGGACAATGTAACAGTTGTTCAGATCTTGGCAACTATGCTATAATTTCGCAGGTTGGTTAAATGGATAAGAGTTGCTCGAATGGAACTTTTCACTTAATTTGGCGAGGCGCTGTCCACGCAAAAATTTGCGTCGAGGGTAGAGGAGCAGATTCATGATTCGGCCAAACGTTTATTGCACTCGTTGCGGCACGGCCAATCGCGCGCAGTTTGCTTTTTGTTATGCCTGCGGACAGCCCTTACAAAACATGGCAACAGCATCGCCAGCCCCGGCTACGGGTAATAGCGGCTCCGGTGGATATCGCAGCCATTCAAGTCAACTCGCGCCCAGGTATTTGCTCAAGCAACGCTACCGCATCATCACTCGCCTGGGTAATGGTGGGTTTGCAGCGGTGTATAAAGCGGCGGATGAGCAGTCTGGCAATCGCCCGGTGGCCGTCAAAGAGATGAACCGGGGCGGCCTCACCCCGCTTGAGATAGCCGGGGCGGCTGATGCCTTTAAGCGTGAAGCAGTATTACTGGCAAAACTAAAGCATCCCAGCCTGCCCGGTATCTACGATCACTTTACCGAAGCGGGTCGCTGGTACCTCGTGATGGATTATATCGAAGGCGAAACACTGGAGGCGCGTTTTGATAGATTGGGACGTTTGCGGGTAGAGGACGTTTTGCTGGTCGGGATGCAGCTTTGTGAAGTGCTTGGCTATTTGCACAATTGCCAGCCGCCGGTGATCTTTCGTGACCTCAAACCGGCCAACATCATCGTATCGCCCCAGGGACGCATCTATTTGATTGATTTTGGCCTGGCGCGCCTGTTTGATCCCGCGAAGTCCAAATATTCCAGTCCCTTCGGTTCTCCCGGTTACGCGGCCCCGGAACAATACGATAGCCCGCAGACGACCGTGAGAGCCGATATCTATAGCCTCGGCGCTACCTTGCACCAATTGTTGACCGGCGACTATCCGCCGTTGCGCCCCTTTGAGTTTTCTCCCATCCGTTTTCCGCCCATGTCACCCCTGGCCAGTCTGGGTGATCTGATTATGCGTATGCTGGAGATGAATCCTGATCGCCGGCCAGAGAATATGCTGGTGGTTGCGCGTGAGTTACACCGTATTGCTAACCAGGTAAGGGAGGCCAGCAAGGACGCCGCCCAACAGGCACACAAACAACCATCTGTCCCGGTAACACCGGGGAGTTCCTTCACTCCTCGCAATCTTTCCAGAAGTCCATCCATGCCTCTTGCGAGTGGACTATCAGGGGCGTTGCCCCGTCAAGCAGTTCCACATACACCTCGCGGCGGCGGACCGCTATCGAACGGTAATGTGATTGCCCCACCTGCCGGTACCGAATTTTGCGTCTTTGAGGGGCATATGGAAGCTATTGAAGACCTGTGCTGGTCGCCGGACGGCGCGCTTATCGCCTCCATCAGCGCGGACAAGACCGCACATATTTGGAACGCGGGAACAGGAGCAATTGTCCAGACGTATCGAGATGCCAGAAAACGCGCGATGGCGCTGGCATGGTCGCCGAACGGCTCGATGCTTGCCCTGGGATTTGCCGGAGATAAGCGCAATCCTGAAACACTACAAGTTATCTCTGCATTATCGGGAGAACAGGTATTTGCCTACGTCAGTAACGCTGGTTTCTGGAACACCCAGGCGGATAAGACCATCTCCGCGCTGGCATGGTCGCCCGATGGTACGCGCCTGGCATGTGGCGGTGGTGAATTTAAAATCGATATTTTTGATACGCGGCTGTGGAGACAACACATCACCTATAAAGGCCATAATAGCGCTATTTACGCCCTGGCGTGGTCGCCCGACGGCAGGCAGATCATTTCGACGGGAGCCGATGACGCTATACATCTCTGGGATGCCGTGACCGGCAAGAATGTGTCTACCTATTTCAAGCATTCCAGCATCGTCTCCGGCGTCGCCTGGTCCCCCAATGGGCAGCGAATCGTCTCCGCCAGCTATGATAAAACCGCTCAAGTCTGGAATGCTGTTACAGGCACATCGCTGGCTACCTATCGCAACCATATCGAACGCATCCAGAGCGTGGCCTGGTCGCCCGGTGGAACCCGAATCGCTACGGCAGGGCGCGATGGCAGTGTGCATGTCTGGGATGCCAACAAAGGCACACCCATTTTGACGTACAAAGGTCACAGGGATAGCGTCAGCGTCGTCCGGTGGTCGCCCGATGGCAAACGCCTGGCAACGGCCAGCGCGGATAAAACGGCCCGCGTCTGGTACGCTGCCTGATACAAGCGTTTATTCGGCGAAGGAAACCGCGTGATACTTTGCCGCGAAATGCGCAATCGCGTGTTTCCGCATTGTAATCGGCTGGTTCTCGATGATTTGTTGCAGCCGAAGCCCGATCAATTCCGCCTCATGTTTTTCTGAATTCAATACAACCACCAGTGTATCATTGCCATGGATGCTCAACAGGTCATTTTTGCGAATATAGTTACGCAGGAGTGGGATCAGCAAGCTTAACATCCGGCGCGTAAGTTGTTGTTCACGCGCTGGCAGCTCGTTCGTCTGGTCAGCGTTCGAGCGGCTGATGCGGAAGACGATTACGCTCTGGGTGTTGCAAATGCGCCGCAGTTTGCGCTGCTCATCCTCGATGATTTTGGTTGAAGCGACCGCCTGCCAGACATGGTGCGAGCGCCTGCGCTTCACGTCGTAGCCTCCCTGGAAACGTGCCAGGGTCTCTAACGCCACTGTGCCCGCCGTCCACAGTACCTGGCGAGGCGAGCCTGCGAACTCTGGCCCGTTGACCTTTAACGCGCCTAGAACGGCCCCGGCGCTCATGGTAGACGCTTGATACTTTTCCTGCGAGCGAAGCAAGAGATGGCCCGCGTAGATACGCCGGCGCTGCTTGAGAAAATCGCGCACAGTCATTGGCCCTTTGTTATACACCACCGCCTCCGGCACATAGACTATGCGCAGCCCGCACCTGGCAATGGCTGCTTGCAGCGAAAGTTCGTCAACGGCGGTATCGGGAGGAATAGAAGACACCACATTGCGAAATGCCACGACCTCGCCAAGCTTGGGCGAGCGGCGCGCCAGTGTATCGTGCAATCGCCACAGCAGGTGCGCCGCGTGACCGGTAAAGGTATCCTGGTCGTTGACCGGCACCGGGCGCGCCCCGACCATACCCACCGTCTCATCGGCGAAACTTGCGCAGAGTCGTTCGAGCGCGTCTTTTTCGGGAATGATGTCCGCGCCCACCAGCGCCAGTATCGGACTGGTCGCCCTCTGCAAAAACAGGTTGATGGCCGAGGCTTTGCCCTCGCGCTTCTCCTGCACGATCAATTGCACGCGTGTATCGCTTTGCATAATCTCCCGTACAATCGCGACTGTATTGTCGGTGCAGCCGCTGGCAACCACGATCACTTCCGTCACGCGGGTGCGCCTGCTCTCCTGTTCCAGCACCGCGTGCAACGTGCGCCGGATGTTCATCTCTTCGTTGTAGGCCATCACCCCGACACTATAAAAAAGCGTGGCAGAGGTGCCTGGCGCGCTGCCCTCTGGCAAAATTACTGGTTCTTCTGCTGTTTGAATTGACACAATTCCTCTCCTTCATCCGAATTACATCTATCACCAGTTCTATTCGGCATATGGAGTGGAATTATTAAGCGTCTTTGAAGGCTCCTACAACTCCTTTCGCGCGGTATCACGTAGGGGCGGGAGAGGTTAGGAAAGGAGGATGGGGCGCTTGCGCCTCCCTCGTCCTGTATACTAACCAGTTTTCCGGGCTATCAGCGCATCCTGTGTGGCAAAGACATTATAGTTTCCAACACCTTGAAACACCGCGTTGCCGTAGGAGGCTTCTGCCAGCCATCCATACCATGTTGGATTGGTATTGACCGCCTGGAAGAAACCGTCGTCGCCACCATTGAGTTCTATGGCGAAGTGTTGCGCGGTGCGTTCCATGGTAATGCTGTCATAGCGCCCCTCGAAGCGAGTCAGCTTATACCCGCTATGCAGGCCAAGAATATTGGCCCATGTCGGGAACTTCACAATATCTCCTTGTACCATCCATTCGTCACCCATCACGAGATAGGTGTTATCCGAGGCAACCTTTCCATTATCATCGTACAAAATCAGCTCAACGCTCAACTCATGAGGAACATTAGCTAATTTTGTCGCTCGCACTTGCGCAACTTTTATTTCCCCCGTTAAACCCAGGTAGCTTTGTACCAGAAACGTCAACCAGAGCAGCGATATGGCAATCGCAATCATCAGAATACCGCCCAGCCCGCGTCCCCAGCGTAAGCGGCGCTGAAACCTCTTGCGTATAAACCCATATCCTGCTTTCGCATCCTCTTCTTTGTGTTCGTGTATCTCGTGGCCTCGGATTAACGACAACGCTGCCGTGATAAACAGCCAGAGACCTACCAGCCCGATTATAATCAGGAGGATTTGAGGGAAGCCAAACTGAAAAGGTATTTTCATAGTTATCTCCTTATTTGGGCGCTGCCAGATACAACCACCCTTCTAACTACACGTATTGCGCGTCTTGTTCGGTTCGATTATCCGCAGCTCAGCAATTTTTGTGCCAATTTCAATCTTCTATTCACAAATAAAGAGCATAACGAATTATCATTCTTTTTTCAACCTGCACATGAGGGTAGCAGACATGTGGAGATAAGGCTTCCCGTAAGCGAATGTGAGACGTGTTCTGCCTGTCATCCTGAGCGCAGCGAAGGATCTGGCTCGACGGACACGGAGATCCTTCGCTGCGCTCAGGATGACAGGCACTTTCTCCACATGTCTGTGAGGGCAGGCGCTTACATTACAAAAGATTCTGTAATGCCTCGACCGTCTTTTCCCACGCTGTAGAGCGAGGATCGATCACATCAAAATGGTCGATACCTTCAAGTTCCAGGTAGGTGATGGGATCGCCCAGCAACTTTGCTTTCGCGGCATAGTCGCGGCTGATCTCGATAGGAACACTACTGTCTTTGGTACCATGAATGAGTATCTGTGGGACTCCAAGCGGCAGCATAGCCGCCGGAGAAGCAGCCGCGTATCGTTCAGGGGCGTGTGGGAACTTCTCTCCAAGCAGTTCAACCACTGCATCGTGACTGAGGTGCAACCTCCACGCCGTTTCCAGGTCAAGCACCCCGGCAAGGCTAATCGCGCCGGCCAGGGGCAGCGGCGTTGCCGGTACGCCCTCCCGCGCTGCAACGCTTGAACCTGCCAGCGGACTGTCTGCTCCTATACGCGGGCGCGCAGCCAGCCAGAAAGCCAGGTGCCCACCGGCGGAATGCCCAACCGGCACAACTCGTTGCAGATCAAGCTGATAGCGTGGAGCAAGCACGCGCAGATAATCGACCGAACGCGCCACGTCATGAAAAGTGCCGGGCCACGCGCCACCCTCATCTCCCACGCGCCGGTATTCGATGTTCCACGCCGCGTACCCCCGGCGCGCGAGGTCTTGCGCCAACCCGTGCATAAGCGTAAGATCGTAACGAGCGCGCCAGTAGCCACCATGAATTAGCGGAATAACCGCATATGGCCCGGCTTGTTCGGGCAGGTACAATTCTCCAAATTGCAAATTTTCGGGGCCATAAGCCAGCCGCACAGGTGTCGTAGGTGATCGCTTCTCTTTGGGCATGTAGTCTCCATCGACGGGGAGCAACTAAAAATCTTCATAAGTCAGTAGGAATAACCTGTAAACCGATTCTCCCCAGCGTTCCTCACCCGTTGCTTGAAATCCTGCCGCCGTGTACAGACGGATGGCGCGTTCGTTTTCTGGATGCACCGTAATGTGCATTGCCCGGCACTCAACGAATTGCTCTTTGATGAACTGGAGCAATGTTTGTAGCGCTTGCTTACCGTATCCTTGCCCCTGGTAGTGGCTGTCGATAAAGAAGTGGAAAAACCAGTAGTTTTCGTCACTGCCCGGTTCATACGCCAGTTCCGCAAAACCGACCATCGTTGTATTAGCGTAAAATACGTAGGGAATCCAGTGCAGTCCTCCTGGTCGTATATAAGCTTTGGCGAGCGCGATAGCCGCTACAGGCGTGTAATCGGCGACGAAGCGTTGTTGTGCGGGATGCACTGCCAGGCGCAGGGCTTCTTGCCAGTTTTCGCGTGTCACTTCGCGCATGGTAATTGTGGTCATTGCTTGCCTTCTTCTTGTAGAGGGTATTCAACCTGTGAGAGCGCGGCCACGATGGGCGGCAGCGCAACCCCGGCCTTTTCGCGCAAAATCACGTCGGCGTAGTCGTCCAGCGGCGTCGGTTGCAGGTTAATGATAATGAGAGGCGCATCTTTCATGAGCGCCAGGCGTGGTAAAGCGGCGGCGGGTGTGACTTGCAGCGAAGAACCAACCACCAGAAACAGGTCGCACTCGTCCGTCATTGCTCGCGCGCGGGTCAGCACGATCTCTGGCACCCGTTGGCCGAAAAGGATGGTGGCTGTCTTCATATAGCCTCCACAGAGCGAGCAGGTGGGATCGATTTCGCCCGCGTCGATGCGCTGCTGGAGTTGCTGCATGGATGAACGCGCGCCGCACAACGTACAGGCAGCCTCGCGCGAAGTGCCGTGCAGTTCGACAATACGCTCTGGCGAATTGCCCGCGTCCTGGTGCAATCCGTCAAAGTTTTGCGTGATGATACCGAGCAATATACCCAGGCGCTCCAATTCTGCCAGCGCGTAGTGCGCCGCGTTCGGTTTCGCCCCGGCCACCTGTCCCGCAAGGGAGCGGCGCGTTTGCCAGTATTGCTGGCGCGCTTCCGGTTTAGAAATAAAATCCTGGTAGCTGACCGGCGGTTGTTGCAGCCAGACCGAGCCGGGGCTGCGAAAGTCTGGAATGCCCGATTCGGTGCTGATGCCAGCGCCCGTCAGCGCCACGATGCGCCGTGACGGTTGTATCAATTCAATGGCCAGTTCAATAACGTCTGACATAGGGAGGAAATACTCCTTTCTATTACAACGCCACTCTTTGTAATATTTATATGTGTCGCCTTGTAACTTCGTGATACTCTACAAGAGTGCTGGCCTCGAAATAGCTATATTAAGATGTTTTGCGCCGAAATGTCCTACGGTTCGTTAGTACCCTCAGGGTTCGTTACATTAACATGTTTGGCGGTCAAACCCAATGCCAGCCTGTACTCTGCCACCAAAGGTGCGTCTGATGTCCTCGTATCTAGTTCAAACGCTATGCGCTTTCCTATTTGTCCAATGTCCTTAAAACCTGCGTGCTTCAAAATAGCTATGCCAGTCGGAGTTACACTTGTGGCAAAGAATTTCGTGATAGTTATATTCTGCTGAGCTAAGCTGTCTAGAAACTCAGCTAAGCCACTAATGAGCTTAGCCCCCACCTGAGCGCGTCTGAGCGTATTCAGTTCTGGGCTGGCAGCCATACCCATAAGAATACATTCCAGATTGCTTCCTGGCGTGTAAGATAACACATCTTCAGCCGAGATTTCCCATCCTCTTAACTCACCCTTCATGAAGCGCATAATTGTGTTGTGCTTCACTGGGAGCATGTTGATGAACCCTACCAACCGCCCATTATCCCTGACGATGAAATCCATGTCAGGATTCTTGTTTTGCCAGGCACGGCGTGTTGGAATATCATGTACGGCACTGCCGAACATAAATGATGCTAGATCGTATTCATCCTCTATGTCGTCCGTTGTTGCTTTCATGAACTCCAGTCCTTTAGTTTCCTCTGCAGTCATAAAGGCGAGCATTTCCCTGGCGAGGGCGTTGACCTCCCGTTTCAGGTAAACACCTTGTTTGCTGTTCGGAGGGATAATTTTCTTAATTCTACCAGTCCTCACCCAGTATTGAAATCTAGCTTTCGTCATACCTAACTTGTTGCGAGCCTCTTCATGAGTGTAATACCTATCCGATAATTGAGGATTCATTCAGCTTCTCCCTTGTTGAGGTGATGATAGTACTATATCACACCTTCGGAAACTATCACACTGTTGAAAACAAACATCCTTTTAATCGGATATGTATGAATATCACACAATTCGATGACACTCTTGAAAACTTTGGAAATAATAGTTGACATGAGACTTTTGTCATGGCATAATGCGAGTGGTAAATCCTTTGAGGTGTATTGAGACAAGTTTCAAAAAATATAGCGTTTTCTAGCGAAATATAGCGTTTTATGGCAGGTTTTCAACGCCTATCGACCACCACACAAGCAAGCACCCGACGATGATACAGCCTTGATCGACAGAGTACCGTCATCCGGGTGCTTCGTGCAAGAGGCTACTCTTCCTGTGCTACCTCAGTTTGTCCTATGGCCTCAGCGAGTTGCTTATGAAGCGTGTTATAGCGTTTCCACGCGGTGTCTGCTTTTTCTCTGTACTCAATTTTGTTGTTGCGGTCGCTTTCTGCAAGAAACTGGACTTGATACATGCGAATGATCTGTACCTGGTAAAGCAAATCGTCCAGAAGTGCTCCGATTTCTTGCTGGTTCATTACGCTCTATTCCCTTTCTCTATCCAACTACCACGGTGCTTCTTGCAAACCTAATGCGTTTCGCTTTTCTTCGATGCATTGCTGAAAGTGGCGTATAAAGCGAGATGCACCGGGACGGGACAGGTTGAGTACATGAGCATTCGGAGCCAAGTCTTCACGTGGCGCAAAGAAGAGCTTTTGAATCAGGATATCCCCTCTTCGACTCTCTGCCTGAGCATAAATTTTCGTAATGTAGCGATCTGGATATTGCTCACACCAGTACTCCGTGAGGTGTTTCAAGAGCGTATTTAGTTGCTCAGGATGGTCAGGATCAGCGACGACACTCTCGGCAAGTAAGGTGTAACCGCCCTTGCGCTCATACGTTTCGACTTCTTCTGTACGAATCCTGGTTTCATGTCTTTCGCCATGCAAGACCTCAAGGATAATTGGCTCTGGTAAAGGCAACAAGCTAATGTAGGCAAGGATGCGTTCCCGCTTTGGCGAATCAAAAATCGCAAGCGCAACGTGGGGATTTCTCACGACACGCTCTGCATAATAGGGAAGATCAGCCAGGAACACCTCAGAACCGTACACACGGTAGTCTAATTGGAGAGAAGTCAGAACATCGTCTACCCCTATCCAATCGATCACACCATGAATGGTCTTCCTGTTGCGTCGCCTGCTTGCACGTTTCTCTTTCACTTTCAGGATATCTGCAACGCTGTAGCGTGCATTCCGCTTCGGGCTTCCAGGCTCTCTAGTGATTTGCCCTGACTGGACATAGTAGAAAAACTTGCCGGTGTCAACTCCTAATATCTTTTCCCCTACATGAGAGGGGACGTACTCTTCTGACTGCAATTGTGCCTTGTTCAAGGAAACTCCTTAGTGAAAAAAATCTTCTTGGGTAGCTACCAGTAACGGCTAGTTGGTATAAATTATACCTGGTAGCCGTTGTGTTTCTTATTATACATCCTCAAACTTACTGAGAAAAGACCTCTTACTAAGAAGCCCTTGACAAAAGCAGTTTTGTTCAGTACACTTAGAAACATAATAAGACTTTACTAAGCTACTTAGAAGACTTATTATGTTTTCTTGTATAGCTCAACCAGCATCTTAACAACTGAATAACCCTGCTTCTGGTTATCTATGACACACTCGCAAGAGCAACGTTCACGGGTCGGAGCCTGCTAGGGCCAGGGAAACCGCTAGCAGATAGGATAATCAGAGGGCATGAGACCTTTATTTCTTGGAAAGATGTTCACCTGGGGGAAGAACACATGAAACTTCGAACCTTCGCGCAATGGGCAGGGGTGCGCTACGAAACCGCATGGCGCTGGTTCAAGACTGGCAAGATCGAGGGACATCAACTTGACTCTGGAACCATCGTGATCACTGAGGAACTTAGCCAACATCCCGAACGAGAAGCGATCATTGTTGTGTATGCGCGCGTCTCTGCCAATGAGAACCGGCCCAACCTGGACAGTCAAGCGGAACGGCTCTGTGCCTACTGTGCAGCAAAAGGCATGAAGGTTCACAAGGTTGTGAAAGAAGTCGGTTCAGGGGTCAATGATGGGCGTAAGAAACTACTTGCACTCCTTGCTGACCCAACCGTGACGATGATTGTGGTTGAGCACAAAGACCGTCTGACCCGTTTCGGGTTTCGCTACATTGAGACGTTGTTAGCGGTGCAGGGTCGCTCTATTGAGGTCGTCAACGTGACAGCGAACCCCATTGAGGATATCATCGCCGACTTTGTGAGCATCCTATATAGTTTCACTGCCAAGCTTTATGGGCAACGTCGGGCAAAACGCAAAACAGAGAAGATCGTCCAGGAGTTGACAGTTCAGGCGCAAAAGAAAATATCAGAAGAAGGAGGTGAACAGCGTGCAGTTAGTTGAACAGCATGTTATCAGCAAAAACGACCCCCGCTATGCCGTGATCGATGCAGCAGCATTTAAGTCAAAGAACCTGTACAATGCTGCCAACTACGAGATACGGCAAGCCTTTATTCACGAGGGGAAGTACCTCAACTATAACGAGATACAACGGTGCATGCAGTCGCACGAAGCCTACAAAGCACTTCCGGCAAAGGTGAGCCAACAAATCTTGATGGTGCTTGATCGTAACTGGAAGTCGTTCTTTGAGGCACTTAAAGCCTATCAGGAAGATCCTTCAAAATTCCTCGGACGCCCAAAGTTACCCAAGTACAAGCACAAGACTGAGGGCCGGAACATCCTCGTGTACACCGTCCAGGCTATCAGTAAAAGAGGCTTGAAGCGTGGCCTCATTCAACCCTCGATGCTTCCGATCAGCATCAAAACTCAACAGACGGACATTGACCAGGTTCGTATTGTTCCTCGAAAAGGGTTCTACGTAGTTGAGGTGATTTCGGGAAA
>DAHVFL010000083.1 GCA_027316975.1 Chloroflexota bacterium
TTGTCATCCTGAGCGCAGCGAAGGATCTCTCGCCGACCACCAAGTAGATCCTTCACTGCTCTCAGGATGACATGGCAAGGATGAATGACAATGCCAGGGTCGGATATCTGGCAATCGGTCGCATCTACATGCTATACTGCCTACGAACCCGACGAATGAATAGCCAGTAGCGACACCCCTTGTGGGTGTCCCGTCTATCTTTTCGTGCATCCGCGCGTGTATTACGGGTTACGGGGACGGGACACCCACAAGGGGTGTCGCTACTAGTATCCGCACAGATGTATAAGTGTATGGAGTTATTACATATGACCACAGGCGAACGCACTCCAAAAGATACCCCTGGAAGCAAAACTACGCGAGAGAAGCTGGAAGAGCTGCACCGTTTGAAAGAGGCCGCCATGCTTGGCGGAGGTGTCAAGCGTATCGAGGTGCAGCATAAAAAGGGCAAATTGACGGCTCGCGAACGCATCGACCTGCTGTTAGACCCCGGCACCTTCAACGAGTTGGATATGTTTGTAACGCACCGGTCAACAGATTTCGGCCTGGAAGAGCAGATTATTCCGGGCGATGGCGTCGTTACCGGCTATGGTCAAATCGATGGCCGGCTCGTGTATGTCTTCTCGCAGGATTTCACCGTCTTCGGCGGCTCGCTCTCCGAGGCGCATTCCGAAAAAATCTGCAAGATCATGGATCATGCCATGAAGAACGGCGCGCCCGTCATCGGCCTCAACGATTCCGGCGGCGCGCGTATCCAGGAGGGTGTGGTGAGCCTGGGCGCGTATGCCGATATTTTCTTGCGCAACACGCTGGCATCGGGCGTGGTGCCGCAGATATCCGCCATCATGGGGCCATGCGCGGGCGGCGCGGTCTACTCACCAGCCATCACCGATTTTATTTTTATGGTGGAGCAGACCAGCTACATGTTTGTCACCGGGCCAAACGTGCTCAAAACTGTCACGCACGAGGATGTCACCTTTGAAGAATTGGGCGGCGCGATGGTTCACAACAGCAAGAGCGGCGTGGCGCACTTTTCCTGTCCGGGCGAACCCGACTGCATCCGCATGATTCGCCAGTTGATGAGCTACATTCCATCCAACAACCTGGAAGACACGCCGCGTGTCACGCCCAAAGATTCGCCAACACGCGCGGAAGAGAGCTTGAACAGCATCATCCCTGATAACCCAAATAAGCCCTATGACATAAAAACGGTCATCACATATATCGTGGACGACGCCGAGTTCTTCGAGGTGCAGGAATATTTCGCCACCAACATCGTCATTGGCTTTGCTCGTCTGAATGGTCGCTCGGTGGGCATCGTGGCCCAGCAGCCGGGCGCGCTGGCAGGAGTGCTGGACATTAACTCATCGGACAAGGCTGCGCGCTTCGTGCGCTTCTGCGACTGCTTCAATATTCCTATCATCACCTTTGTGGACGTGCCGGGCTTCCTGCCAGGCCTGGGACAGGAACACAACGGCATCATCCGGCACGGCGCGAAGCTGCTCTATGCCTATTGCGAAGCAACGGTCCCGAAGATCACAGTAATTACACGCAAAGCTTACGGCGGCGCTTACGATGTGATGAACAGCAAACATGTGCGCGGCGACCTCAACTATGCCTGGCCCACCGCGGAAATCGCCGTAATGGGCGCGGAGGGCGCGGTCAATATCCTCTTCAAGGACGAGCTTGACAAAGCGGCTGACCCCGAACTGCGTCGCAAGGAACTGATCGCCGAATACACCGAGAAATTCGCCAATCCTTACATCGCCGCCGCGCGCGGCTATGTTGACGAAGTGATCGAACCACGTTTCACACGCGCGAAATTGATTACCGGGTTAGAGATGCTGAAGAATAAACGCGATACGAACCCGCCTAAAAAGCACGGCAATGTACCCCTGTAGCCAATATAGAGTAGAATAGAAATAGAATTCAAAAGGAGGTCTTCAATGATGACAGACCAATACCGCACGTTTCGCTCTTTTCTATGCATCGTTGCCCCACTACTCCTCATAATTATCTTCCTGAATCCGGGAGTGATAGCGGCAAAATCACCGGCACAGGGAAGCTGGAAAATCGTTGCCAGCCCCAGTCCAGGCGCGAGTAGCAGCTACTTCAATGGAGTCGCCGCTATCTCCGCCTCGAACGTCTGGGCGGTCGGAGTGGAGAATAATAGCAGTAACGTCCCTCAGACCCTGATTGAACATTGGAATGGCTCCACATGGAGCATTGTCGCCAGCCCAGGTCCTGATCCCAATAACAATATCCTCAATGGAGTCGCCGCCTTCTCTGCTAGCAGTGTCTGGGCCGTAGGAAACGTTGGGGGCAATAACGGCAAAGTCAGCACCCTCATCGAATATTGGAATGGTTCGGCGTGGAGCGTTGTCCCCAGTCCCAGCACAAGCGCAATAGAAAATATACTCAACAGTGTGGTAGCCATCTCCGCCACAAACGTCTGGGCCGTCGGGTACACCAACGACGGTACGGGCCTTTTCCAGACCCTGATTGAACACTGGAACGGCACTAAATGGAGTATTGTCTCCAGCCCGAACGCGGGATCGAGTGAGAATGCGCTCACTAGCGTAACAGCCATCTCCGCGAATGATGTCTGGGCTGTCGGTTTTTACTATAAGACCAATTCCAGCCCTACTTCCACGCTCATCGAGCATTGGAACGGCACCAAATGGAGTATCGTCTCCAGCCCCAATGCCAGCACGCGGGGCGGTTCGCTTCAAGGTGTGACAGCCATCTGCGCGAAAAACATCTGGGCCGTTGGATTTGCAAGCGGTCAGACCCTGATTGAGCACTGGAACGGCACCAAATGGAGCATCGTCAGCAGTCCAAACACGACCTCCGCTCTAAATGCGTTCAGAGGAGTTGCCGTGGTCTCCGCCAACCTGGTCTGGGCTGTCGGTTATGCCAGAGGAGTTACGCCCTCGTCACCAGTTCAGACGCTTATAGAGCAGTGGAATGGCACCCGGTGGAGCATCGTCTCCAGCCCGAATGCCTCATCGAGCAGCCTCCTATTTGCCGTAGCGGGTGTACCGAAAACGCAAAAGACGTGGGCCGTAGGCAGTAACAATGGTTATCAAACGCTCACAGAGTTCTACACGCCGTGAGGAGTACATTGTGTCCGCAGCAAGTGTCTACTTTGACGACAAACGCATTCACGTCCGACTTTCTGACGGGCGCGAGATCAGCGCGCCTCTCGAATGGTTTCCACGGCTTCACCATGCCACACATGAACAACGGCAGCGGTGGGAACTCATTGGACACGGTGTTGGCATTCACTGGGAAGATATAGACGAAGATATCTCCGTTGCTGGACTTCTTGGATTCCCATATGATTAACCCAGGGAGCAGGAGAGCATGGGCGAGCAATGGTTCCGTGACTACGTCCAGTTGCAGTTTCGCATGGACAAAGCCATCCGCACATTTACCGAAAGCCGCTTTGTAGATTACTATATGTGAAGCAGTACATCATGAAGTACGCGCTGTTGCCCGAAGAGTACGCCCAAAAAGACCTGGAGTTCTTGCGAGAAGATGCTGGTCTCTTCACCAGCTCTTGAGCAAGTGCGCGATTTTCCCGTCCGGAGTGAGTTCGTAGCGGATGCGGTCGGGGTTGATCTCCTCGACCTGTGCCGCGCGCTCGGCGGTCAGCACCACGTCGCGGGGGTGAACGGTCCGCCAGATACTCCCCGCTGAGCCTGTATCCTGGGGTCGATAGATGAAGCGGGAGGCCAGCCTGGCCTTGCGCGCAAGCAGCGCCGCCTGTTTCAAGGTGTTCCTGGCGGGCCTGTCTTCCAGGTAGGGGTCCACTACCTCGAACAACCGCGGGACGCGCTTCGCTTGCGGCTGGGCGAGATACAGAAACACCACTGGCTTGCCGCGGGCATGGGTGATAGCCGCGTCGATCACGGCGTCATTGTGGTCGTCACCGGCGGCAAGCACAGCGAGCAGCGAATCGGGCATGGGCCTATCGAGATAGGGAGTCGCCATGGGCGCGCGGCCCTGCCGGTAGTTGGCATAGGCGACACCCATCCCGGCGAGTGCGACGGAACACCCAAAGGCGGTCGCCAGTGGCTGGGAGACGATGCTGATCGACCAGGCCAGTGCGACCAGGAGCGTGGTGAGCACACCCAGTCCGAAATCCAGTCGCCGCCACATGTCCACCATCCGGGTTCTCAGTAGAGAGGTGTCAGCTAGCGCCGTCCTGTCCAGAAAGGCGTTATGCCCATTGAAGAGGGACGGGGGAAAGGGAGGGGCGGAAACGGAAGGACTCTGGAGCCTACCGTTCTTCGCGGTGGAGCTATCTCCATCAGCATCATGGTTCTGTTGCCGCTGAAAATGGATGTCCGCTTGTAGCGCCCTTCGTTCACGGTACCGGATGATGTCCAGCCCGACGCACGTCACCGTGAATGCTCCCAGCAGCCCGAAGGCGTACATATCACCCAGGATATTGATCTCGCCGCGTACCAGCAATAGCACGGCAATGGGAATGCCGGTTGCTAAAGCGATTGACCAGTGCGGCGTCCCGCGGAATCGGTTGCGTCTCAGGATGAATTCGGGGAAGAACTCCATACGCGCGAGGGCCAGGAAGACGTGGTAGGCTCCGATCAGGGCGGTATTACTGGCGAACGCCAGGATCAAGCTGGCGCTGATCGCGACCTCCGTCTGCAAGAGGAGGTTTCCCCAGCGTCCGCCGAGCAGCGAGAGGAGTTGTGTGGAAAGCACCGGATCGGATGCCGCACTCTGTTGCAGCAGGGTCGCCAGGATCGTCAGCAGCGGGCTGGTTACGCCAATCGTGATGACCACCAGCAGCAACGCTATGCTGATAATCTTCTTGCGGGGCGCTTTCATCGAGGGGGAGAGCTGCGAGATGCTCTCGAGGCCAGAGAATGCCAGGAATGAGCCGGCGAAGCCGACCAGGATGGAGGTGGGGGTGAGGGAGGCATTTGCGAACATCCTGGCGAAAAGGGAAGGAAACTCGGAAACGGGGATGTTAGTAAAGACGGTCCAGATAATGGCGAGATCGCTGCCAAAAGCGATAAGGGCCCCGATCAGGCTCACTTTCGCACTCTCACTGATCCCGAACCAGTTCAGCACGCCCAGCAGTACCAGCACGCTCACCGTGATCTCTAAAATAAAGGGACCGATGGCAGGGACTATGACGCTGAAGTACTGGACCGCTGCCAGGCAACTGATGGCAGCCGTGAGGAAGTAGCTCACCAGGATGAACATGCCACCCAGCGCCCCTACCCAGGAGTTGATGGCCTGCGCCGCGACTGACACCACCCCACCACCCTCCGGGAAACGCGCGCTTACCTCAGCGTACTTGAGGGTGAGCAGCACAAACACCGACATAGTAAGCAATACGAAAAACCCGGCGAGGTTGCCAACACGTCCATAAAGGATGCCTGGCACGTAGTAGATGGAGGAGCCGATATCGGCGAAGACCACGGCCCAGCACAACAGGGGACCAAGTTGGCCGATACTCTGATGCTGCCCATCTGCTTTGGGCAGTGGAGATGCTGGCTGTGCCATAGATATGCTCAACTGTCTTTCTTGAGGGAGATGCTTTCTCAGCGTACCGGCGAGAAGCAACTATGCTTTTATCTGCCGTGGATAATGCTCGTGGCCGGTGAACCGCTCCCGGCATAGTTCCCACGCAGGATAAGTTCTGCACCTGCTTCCTGTTGAGACAAGTATAGGGCGAGGCGTTTCTCAAAGCATCGCCCAGAGGGGTGAACATGATCTCACCCTTTAGAGGTATTGTTGTCTCACCCAAAAGCCCTCCGTCCCCGTTTCCGAGTTTCCTTCACCTTTTCATCTGCTGAGCCAGCGAGAGAGCCCCCTCAATCTGGGGAAGCCACTCTCATTCGAGGGCAAACGAGCGATGTACAAAGGGAGGCTATCGTCCTCCAGGAGCTGCTTGACCTCGGCTGTTGCGAGCAGCACCCCGGCCCCACGGTGGACAAAGAGCAGAATGCCAGCGCACTCCATTTCCTGAGCGAGGGTACGGATACTGCGCACCGGATGCCGGGCGTACAACTCGACGCGCACAATGGGTATCCCTTGTCTTGCCGCTTTGTGCTGCACGAATTCCAAAAAATCCCTGGACTGCTGGATCGCATCCAGGCGTGGCTTTCGCGCGCCGGGCACCTCTGGCAGGCGGATCAGTGACAGGACCACCAGGGTGGAGTGGAAGCGCTGCGCCAATGCCAGAGCGTAGTTTATGGCCGACGCATCTACCCCGTGGGTGAACGGCAACAACAGACTGGTCATGGCCCTCCTCCTCGTTGCCATGCGGCTCAGGTGCCCTCGGTGGCATTTGCGCGCGCTCTGTGGTACACTGGGAGCGAGTAAACCTATCCTGGTTCGGGCACCGTTTCAATGCGCTGACATGCCCTGTTCATCCCGTGCTTTCTCTTGAGACAAGTATAAGATGGAGTGCTTCTCAGTACATCGCCTGGATGGGTGAACGCGACCTACCTCTTTTGTGGTAGGATCGCCCGAATCGATAGGAGGAGGGTCGATGGCGATTCGTGTGGTGATTGCCGACGATCATAGTATCGTGCGCGAGGGACTGCGCAGGTTCCTTGGACGCGACCCGGAATTGACTGTGGTGGGTGAGGCATCCGATGGGGCCGAGGCGGTCGAACTCGCGCGGCGGCTGCGTCCCGATGTCGTACTGATGGACCTGCTCATGCCCGTGATGGACGGAATTGCGGCAACCGCGACTATCCGCAAAGAACTGCCGGAAACCGAGGTCGTCGCTCTGACGAGCGTCTTAGAAAGCGCTGCGGTAATCGGTGCGGTGAAGGCGGGTGCGATTGGCTACCTGCTCAAGGACATCCAGGCCGCCGAACTACGTCGAGCCATCAAAGCTGCCGCCGCGGGGCAGGTGCAACTCACGCCGCAGGCCTCCGCCTATTTGATGCGCGAAGTACGAACGCCTGAGGCGAAAGAGCCGTTGACCGAGCGTGAGCGGGAGGTGCTTCTCCTCCTTGCGCAGGGGTATTCGAACAAGGACATCGGACGCGACCTGCAGATTGCTGATGACACCGTCAAGACCCACGTCAAGCACATTTTGGCGAAGCTAGGTGTGCAGAGCCGCACCCAGGCGGTCCTGGGTGCGATGCGTCTCGGCCTGATCTCCAGCGAACAGGGAAAGCAGCGGCGGTGATGCTCCCACCACGCATTTGATGGGTAGTTGACCTCTCCTGTTCTCTGGCATAAGCAACCTTTCCGCGCGTACCGCGGCGAAATGAGCAGGGGAAGAGACGATGAAGCAAGCCGAACGGAGCCATACGCTGCAGACAGGTGGGCGGCTGCATTGGGGACGCTACGCAGCCGACAGCGCGCTGGCTATAGCAGGAGTGTCCGTCATCACCAGCGTGATTGCGGTGGCGCACCTTTACCCAATAATTCCAACCATCGCCTTTGTGTACCTGCTCCTGGTCTTAACATTGGCAAGTACGCGGGGACTCTACGCTGCGATCTTGACATCCCTGCTGGCCTTTCTCTGCTTTGATTTTTTCTTTTTCCCTCCGCCGTATACCTTTCTCGTCAGCAAGGCTGAAGACCTGTTCACGCTGGCGGTCTTTCTGACAACCGCTATCATCACCGGTCAGCTGGCCTCTGCGCTACGGCGGCGCGCTGAGCAGGCCAGCAGCCGGGAGCGCGAACTGCGCATCCTCTATGCGCAAGCGCAGGAACTCGTATCCCTCCAGGAGCGGCAGCGGCTGGCCCGCGAGTTGCACGACTCCGTCTCGCAAGTCCTCTACAGCATTGGACTCGGAGCGCATACGGCGCGAGAGGCCCTGGAGATGGAGGGTGATCCCGCACAGGCGGTGGAATCGATCAACTACGTGCTGACGCTTGCCGATGCCGGTCTCGCCGAGATGCGTGCCCTCATCTTCGAACTGCGTCCCGAGTCGCTGGAAACAGAGGGGCTGGTAGCAGCGCTCATCAGGCAAGTGACCGTTCTGCGTGCCCGCTACAAACTAACAGTCGAGGTAGACCTGGGGGAAGAACCCCATCTCTCACTGGAGATGAAAGACGCGCTGTATCGCGTCGCTCAGGAGGCGCTCCATAATATCGTCAAGCACGCCCGTGCCAGTGCGGTCACACTCCGGCTGACACAAGAAGCCGATGAGATCACGCTGGAGGTGCGAGATAATGGAAGAGGCTTTAACCCGGCAGGCCAGTTTCCAGGGCATCTTGGGTTGCGGTCCATGCGCGAGCGTGTCACCAGGGTGGGCGGAACTTTGAGGATCGAGAGCGCGCCAGAACAGGGAACCAGCGTTGATGTTTGCCTGCCGATTGTAATGGCGAGCTAGCGCTGTCCACACTTATCTACTCAACTCAGACGAAAGGTCGCAAAGATTTATTTTTCTTTTTCCACCAGTTCCAACAGTACGCCGTTAGCAACTTTCGGGTGAATAAAAATAGCGCGGCCTTCGGCGGCGATACGCGGCTGCGTATCGAGCACCGCCGCGCCTTTCGCCTGCATTTCGGCGAGGGCGGCGTCGATATCCGGCACTTCCAGGCAGATATGATGCAGACCCTCGCCGCGTTTATCCAGGAATTTTGAGAGGCTGGAGTTGGCTGTGAGAGGCTGAATCAGTTCGATCTCGCTGCCGCCGGGGCCGCCCAGTGGCAAAAAGGCGATGCGTACCTGCTCGGTCGGCACTTCTTGTATTTCGCCGGGGGTGATGCCCAGCGTATCCCGATAAAAGAGCAGCGCCTGCTCGATATCGCGCACAATGATAGCAACATGATCGATGCGGTCAGGCATGGGTTTCTCCTTCTTGCGCAATCTCCAGCGCGTTGCGCAGCAATGCCAGCAGTTCCCGGCAACACTCCTCGGCTCGTTGGCGATTTTCGCCGTGGATGGCATCTTCGCGGTGATGCGCCAGTGGATTGCGCATTTTAGCGAAAAATTGTCCGAGCTGCGATAAATACGCCTGGTCAGCCCGGAAAATAGGGCGAAAGGTATTCCATTCCACTGAGAAGATTATAGCAAACATTTCCTGGGGATAGGCAAAATCCAGCTCGTTCTGAAAGCGCCGCATCCCGAAATGCGATATTTCTCGCTCGCGGAACGCTCGCCAGCGCTGGCAATACTCTTTAAAACGCTGATCGAGCGGGTCCTGCGTATACGTCGCTTCAATGCGCTCGAACCAGTCTTCGCCGTATTGCTTTTCGAGCGCGAGCGCAACGACCACCCGCAATATCGTCTCAGTCTCCAACCACAGCGACCAGAGATCAACCTGCCCCTCTGACCCCGCCGCGTTCCCCTGCTCATGCTCCACTACTCGCCAGGAATGCAACAGCGCCAGGATTTTCTGGTAATACTCAATGGCTCGCCTGCGCTCAAAATCATGCAGCGACCTATCGCGGTTGTGCGCCAGCAAGACACGCACCTCCACCAACTGGCGAGAACAGCGCCTCCAGTACATCGGGTCTTCGCCAAAGACAGGGTGAAAGGTCTCCCACTCCGCCAGCAACAGCGCGAACAGGTCTTGCGGGCTGCAATATTCCAACATGCTGCCGAATGTATGCGCGCCCCAGTTTTTTACTTCGCGTGCTAGCGAGACGCGACAGCGATCAAAGAACGTTGTCTCGCCTTTTGTCTTCAAGGTTGGATGGAGTTGTTTGAGACGCTCAAACCAATTCTCCCCGTACTTCTCTTGCAAAAGCGCCGCCAGCGCCACGCGCATCGCGCATTCTGTCTCGCGCCACATCGACCAGAGACGCGCTCCGCTCGTATCCTCTGCCGCAACCGGTTCATGTAGCTCCCTATCATCCGTCGCGCCCCTGTCATCCGTCGCGCCCCTGTCATCCGTCGCGCCCCTGTCATCCTGAGCGTAGCGAAGGATCTCGATCCGCCAGTCATCATCCCACCAATCCTCGTCAAACGCCTCGTTATCTTCATCCTCCTGCTGAACCCCGGCTACGGGCACCGTTTCGCGCACATACGCCTGAAAATGCTGTGAAAAAGCTTCGTATCCTTCCGGTGTGTGCTGAATCAGACCGTACCTCATCAATGTATCGATATCCGCCTGTTGCGCTGTAGGGGGGCGATGTATCGTGTCCGCTAGTGCCGCCCAATACGTGCTAATCAGCGCATAGTACGCGCGAAAATCAGCTTCCACCTGCTGAAAAGCATCGTCAACATTCACCTGTGAGTTTTCAAGCCACGTCTCTACCAGCCGCGAACCCAGCCGCGCCAGCAACCCGGGATGTTTGCCAGCGTACCATTCGATACGCTCGGTCAGCGCATCACTAATGGTCACGCCGCCCTCTGCCAGGAGAGCATAGTATTCCCGCATATCAGCCGTATCGTATAGAGTCAGGTAGTATTCCTGAAAAGGGACGTGCAGGGTAGGGGCGGGGCTTGTCCCCGCGCTGGCTGTTTGAAAAGGGACGTGCAGGGTAGGTACGCCGCGCGCCAACAATTCGATCTCGCGCAGCGGATGGCGGGAAAGGGTGATAAAGGTGACGCGCCAGGCCGGATTCTCGTAGAGGCCGCGTATGCTGCTAAAATACGTGGGGTCTGTTTTGAAGAGTTCAGCCGCCGCGTCGAAGGTGTCCAGTACGCAAACGATGCGTAAACCCGGTCGAGACTGGCGCAGCTTTTGCATGTAGCGTTGTACACGCGCATAGCTTTCGCTCCACGAAATACCTTCTTGCAGAGCCGCGTCCGCGGCGCGTTGTACAGCAGTGGTGGACCAACCCAGGGAAGTGACGTGTTCGATACACTTCTGTGCCAGCGCGCGGAAGAACGCCTCTGGCTGCTCATAATCGGCAAGATTGAGCCAGATGGGCAGCAGAGCGCGCGTCGCCGGCAGGAACTCTCGCTCAAGCAAGGCATGAGAGACAAGGCGTGTCTTGCCGGTGCGAGCCGGGCTTACAATGGAGAGGTTGCCCGGCTCCTGCACCGCCAGCACGCGCTGCTCGATGACCCGCAAGGCTGCTGTACGCCCTATGAATGGCGAACCGGCGAGCGGCGCGTCATATGCGCCGAAAGGGTTTTTTGAAAGGGACATACTGCCATCCTACATCTGTGCCAGCAGCCACTCTTTGAATAGCTCGACCTGCATTCGGTAGTTGCGCCGTTGTTGCAGCTCGATCACATCCCTTTTGACCAGGTCGTCCAGGATATCATCTACTGATGCCTTTGTGCTGCTAACAGCGCTGACCACGCTTTCGCGGTCGCATACGCCCAGGCGCGTAGTAATGGCGATGGCCGTCAACACCTTTTTCGCGTCTTCCACCGAGATAGCCTCGTCCGACGTATCGCCCGAACTCAACAGGTTATCAAAGTCGTCCCAGCCCAGGCGATTTGAGCCGCGCACCAGCTCGTTTTTCACCTGCTCGACATCGGCCTCCGTCACCAGGCGAGCATGATGTATGTTCATATAGTCAACCAGGCGATCGCAGATGATCTGAATGTAGAACGGACTGCCCGCGCTCAAATCATAGATGCGCTCGATAGCCTTTTCGCGGAAGCGGCTTTCCCCATGCTTGCCCCCGATACGCAGGGGATCATCGATCAATTTGACAGCATCTTGTTGTTTGAGGTAGGTGACGCGCACATCCTGCGACGTGCCAAACTCGTTGGGGAAGCGCTGCCGAAAGCGGGGCATCACATCCTGTCCCACCATTACCGCGTGAAAGAGGTTCCTTTGCAGGAAAGCCTTCCAGATTTGCATAAACTCTTCCGGGATGCGCCCGCTCATGATGTGGTTGTAGATGTAGGAAAACTCATCAATCACCACCACCAGTCGCGTGCTGCGCCAGTCTTCCGCCCTGGCTGCGGCGCGCTTGAACACCTCAAACGTATCATAAAAGAGCGTCAGTGGGCCTGGGTGCTGGTAGAACTTTGTATCGTCGGGGAAGAGCACCTCTAATGGGCTGCGACCGCGTTCGTCCACCTCGTCTTCGATAGCCCACTGCAGCTTGCGCAGGATTCTCCACAGGATTTGATGTAAAAAGGGCGCTGATCTCACATCCAGCAATGAGCCGATATTATCAACATCCAGGATCAGCAAATCGGGGTCGCTTGCCAGCGCTTGCCGTAAATGGTACAGGATCGATGATTTTCCGGCGCGCTTCTGCCCGTAAATGATGACCGCCTTGCTTTCGGAACGCGCTGAGCGGATGGAGTTGGCGACGTTGGTAATCAACTCGTCGCGGCCATAGAACATCTCGCGGTTTTCCACGGTGCCGCCCTTGGCATAGGTGGCATAGGGATTTTCGATGCGTTCAAACTGCTTTTCAGAGTAGAGACGGATGGAAAAATTTTCAACCGGGGTGCGCTGCGTCTCGCCTGAGCGAGTGCGATATTGCGCGTAGACGGGCAAAGAGAAGGCCTGGGCCTGGCGCGCCTGCTCGGTCACACGCAGGGGGGCGCG
>DAHVFL010000084.1 GCA_027316975.1 Chloroflexota bacterium
GGGTTTCGTAGCTGCCCCCGTTTGCGGTAATGATAGTGGAATAGGGATTGGACCGGTTTTAGACCGGGGACGAACAGGTTTCTCATCCTCATCTTCCGGGAATGGAACGACCGGCGCAACATAAGGGCCGGCGTCTTGCTGTGATGTTGGTGAGGGCTTCGCCCATTCATCATCGGCGGCCAGATTCGAATCTACCACATCCGATCCGCCTGGAGCAAGAAACGGTGCCATTGGCGTAGGCTCGTCCCATTTTGTATTCTCATCATCGTCGAATGGCACAGCAGCGATTGGAGGAGGCACGCTCGCTGGCACAATTGGGGCAACTAACGGCAGCGGGGGGGGAGATGCAGGCTCGTCAAAACTTTCCAGTGGAGCGGGCGCGTTAGCGTTGGGGACCAGCTTTGGTTTGCGATTAAACAACGGCAGCCCTTTTTTCGCGTTGCCATTGTCCGGCGACTCCGCCCGCAGCGCGGATTTATAACTATCCAATGAGGTATACACTGTAAAACGTCGCTGGCGCGCAAATTCCGCAGGACCAGGCACGCCGGGCGCCACAAAAATAATCTCAGTTTTCAGGCCGCGCCGCATATTTTTCAAGCCGTCAAAATCAACCGGGCGTTGAAAAGCCCGGCTATTCTCAGGCAAGACCACGGCAACCTGTTTGCGGCCGAGCTTATCCTGCATTAAAATAGCTTCCAGAACACTCGGCCTGTCATCGCCAGGAGCCACATAAATGATACCGATGGATGCGTTGCGGGCGTCATTCGCGCCCAGTAAATCCGAGCCGTCTGCCTGTCTCATCACTTATTTCCTCTTTAACCCTGATAATACACAGATTATTCATGATAATGGCGTATAGATGCTGATGTTGACATTTTACACTATACGAGAGAAATGACAAGAGGAAAATCGGCCTATTAAAATAAATAAACGGGAATCAGGCGCAATTTGTGTAGAACTTATTTCCCTGTAAAGAACCATTTCCTCTTCTTTTTCACAGGAGGTACGCTTGCAGATGGTTCGCTAATCGGTCTGCTGACAGTATACGTATCGGGCGAGGCTACCGGCATGGACAGCGTTCCCGACGCTGGTTGTGGCGCGGGTGGCTGGGGCTGCTGGTACGACGGAGGTGACGGTTTGTAATCGGTAACCGGGGGCAATGCTGTTGACGCGGGCCGTTGCGCTGGTGCCTGCTGGACTGGTTTCATTTCGAGTGGCGCTACGGGCATGGACGGCATAATAACCGGCTGATAAAAGGTTGGCGCGGGTGGCAGAGAGAAAAGATAGGCTTGTTCCAGCGCATTGGCGAAGGCGCGCATGTTGGCGAAACGGTGGCGTGGGTCTTTAGCCAGGGCGGTCATGACCACCTCTTCGACGGAGGCAGGTAGAGTGGGTACATGGGAGCGCGGAGAGGGTGGAGGCGCGGCAAGATGCTGACCATGAATCTCGGTGAATGTGCCTTGAAAGGGACGATACCCTGTTCCTTTGTTGCAGGCCGAGATTACCTGGGGCCGGCATTGCGCACATCATCGCCCGGCAATTCAAATTGCTTGAAGTTCTTCTTGAAACGCCCGGCCAGGTCTGCCGCCATGCGATCAAAATCGTCTTTATTGGCCCAGGTGTTGCGCGGAATGAGCAACTCACCAGGCACATCGGGACAGCTTGTTGGAACGTGCAGGCCGAAGACAGGATCGGTAATCGTCTCCACGTTGTCCAGCGCTCCACTGATGGTAGCTCGCACCATCGCGCGCGTATAGTTGATATTGATGCGCGAGCCAACACCATACGGCCCGCCAGTCCAGCCCGTATTCAACAGATAGCAGCGCACGTTGTGCTGCTCGATACGTTCGCGTAACAAATTGGCGTATTCTCCCGGACGCAGTGGCAGGAACGGCGCGCCAAAGCACGAACTGAAGGTCGCTTCAGGCGTAGTAACCCCCTTCTCTGTTCCCGCAAGCTTGCTGGTATAACCGGAAAGGAAGTAGTACATGGCCTGCTCTGTCGTCAACAACGAGATAGGCGGCAGCACCCCAAAACTATCAGCCGAGAGAAAAATGACTGCCGTCGGTTGACCCCCGTGGCCCGACTCGATCACATCATTGATGAAATCAATGGGATAAGCAGCGCGCGTATTCTCGGTCAGTGAGTCATCGGCGTAATCGGGTTCGCGCGTGTGTGGGTTCAGCACCACGTTCTCATACACTGCCCCGAAGCGAATGGCATTCCAGATTTGCGGCTCGTACTTTTGCGACAGATTGATACACTTGGCATAACAGCCGCCCTCGAAGTTGAAGACGCCATTATCGCTCCACCCATGCTCATCATCGCCGATCAAGCGGCGTTCCGGGTCGGCTGACAAACTGGTTTTGCCGGTACCAGAAAGACCGAAGAACAGCGCCACATCGCCATCCAGGCCGACATTGGCCGAACAGTGCATAGGCAGCACACCTTCCGCCGGTAATAGAAAGTTCAGCACCGTGAAAACAGCCTTCTTCATCTCGCCAGCATATTGCGTACCGGCGATCAGCGCCAGCCGTTCCTCAAAATCAATGATAATCGACGTTTCCGAACGTGTGCCATGCGTGCGCGGGTCGGTATGGAAATTCGGCACGCACAATACCGTAAAACCCGGTCGCTCGCTGCTCAAGTCGCCCTCGTTGGCGCGTAGAAAGAGCTGGCGCGCAAAGAGGTTATGCCAGGCATACTCGGTAATTACCTGTATAGGCATACGATAGTCGGGATCGGCCCCGGCAGCCGCATCCAGCACGTAGACATCGCGCCCCTGCAAATATGCGGCCAGGTTCTGGCGCGCATTCTCAAAATTCTCCGGCGACATTGGATGGTTTATGTCGCCCCACCAGATTTTGGCAGCGTATTCTTCGTTTGACACGATAAACTTATCTTTAGGAGAACGCCCGGTATGCGCGCCCGTCGTCGCGGCAAAGGCTCCGTTGGCAGCCAATATGCCCTCTTTACGCGCTATCGCGTGTTCCACCAGCGCCGCGGGTGAAAGATTCCAGTTGATGTTCCCCAGATTGACCAGCCCGTACTCCTCAAGGGCTTTGCGGCTCATCATGATTGTCATTATTTTCTCTCCTCCGGGGCGCGTCGGTAACAGCACTGTTTCCATGTGTACGTCAGTGCCGCGCACACAGCAACGCCTGATGCCCCTGACTTTTTAAGTCTACCAGCTTTGAAGTGGCCGCGCAAGTTGACGAACGCACAACGATGTGCGAAATATCAGGCACAATGGAGAAGTAGAAACTACGAAATCGCCACTGGATGTTGCACGTATATGCCCACAAAAATGCGTAGGAAGCCGCCATCGTCATCGGGGTAGCTACTGGCGTGGGTATTGCACGCATTACACTCGTAGCTAGTAACGGGAGCGGGATTGGTGACGCCATCGCGCATAGCATCGATATTCATGGTGCCACCATTGCCGGGGCCAAAGAGCACGGCGATCACTCCGGCAGTTGCGAAACTCGATACGTTGCCCAGGATGTATTCGGCGCGATTATCCTGGTAATGGCCTGGCGTATTGTTCATGGTATCGAAGTACTGGTTGCCCATCGGCACCTGCCACATTACAATACGGCGACGAGTCTGCTGGCTAATATCGCCGATAAAGGTCAGGTAACGCGCAAAGTTTGGAAAGGCGCGATTATAGCGATCCCACCAGGAACGCCCATTGGGCTGAGCCGAGTCGAAATCCGCCACATCGCTTGAGATCAGGTCCCAGGAAGATACACCGGCAGGATTACCGACCAGTCCCGCGCTATTCAGGAACGTAGCTTCCAGGCGGGCCATACCGGCTACATCAAGCCCGGCATCGGCGCTGGTGGCGATATCGCTGCCCGACGCCCATGTCGATGCGTGTAAGGTGAGTATGGCATTGGGCGCGTACTTATCGCGCATATGCAACAAGGCCCACGCAAAGCCCTGCGCGTTATTCGGAAAACCGGCGGCATCCGCGAAGCCAGATGCGGCAACACTGGCTGGCACGCTGGCGGCGTTAGCGGTACCACCTGCAGCATTTTGCAGAAATCCCCACAGGTCCGGCTCAACGATTACCAGCACCGGTTTGCCAAACGCTCGAATTTTTTGCAACATCAAGACCCAGTTGCCAAAATAGGCTTTCATAGCAGACGCGCTGGCAAGGTTCCCTGTATCCTGAACCACGTTGTGTCCGCCACAATAATCGGAAGGATACGGGCCATTGGTCAGGCATATTTCGTAGAACACAAACGTGGGTATATAGCCATACTGGTCGCTTTCCTGCATATAAGAGGTCGCGAACTGGCCCGCCGGCTGCTGCCACGTCTCCCACCCGCGCCCCGTGTTTGCGCCCCCGGTCAGGTATTGATAGCGAAAAGTAAACGCGGCCCCATTTTTACTGCGCATTTCGTCCAGCGCCGAAGCCGTCGCCGGTGAACTCATCACGCCGAAACTGAAATAGCGCGGGAAAGCGGCGGGAATCTGTCCGTTCCCCGTAGGCACCGGGCCGGGAGACGCGCCAGGGTTAAAGGTACCCGTTGTAGGTGTAGCAGGATGCCCATCATGCGGGGATATTTGCAGCGCGATGGGACTGGAGTTTGCCGGTGGACTTCCATTTTGTTTCTGTGACGGAATTTGCAGGGTAGAATTATTGCTTCCCGCGCCTGTGTTCGTCTGACAGGCGGCGAGAACCAGGATCAGCGCACCACACATACACGCCAATAGCTTCTCGTGAGGCTTCACATTCCGCGCAATCCTCATGGCATTCCCCCTTATGTATTGTATTCCCGGCTGCATTATAAACAATCGATCTCTTTCGTTGCATCAATATAGGAGATTTGGGGGAATACGCGACCAGGGCGCGCGGCTGCTGTCCCCGCCCTGGTCGCTTGCTTTCCTTACAGCCTCTTATCTCTGTTTCTATCAAGCACATAGGCCACAAATGTATCGCCGCGATCAAACTCATTGAGAAACATACCAAAGCTGGTAAAGCCCGGCGAAAAGAGCAGCGTATCGCCTGGACGACTCAACGCTACCGCGCAGTCCATAGCCGCCGGAAATGCATCGAAGACGCCGCGCACGGGATCGGGTACTCCAAGCCGGTGCGCTTCATCTCGCAAAACGGGCAGCAATTCGTCGGTGCCTGTTCCTTGTAGCAGCACGACATCGCGGCAGCGCCGCGCGATCAGGCGAGGCCATTCACCCAGCGGTAGATGCTTGGTATTGCCGCCCGCCACCAGCACCAGGGGTTCCCGAAAGGTCTGGAGCGCAACCTGACCGGCGACCGGCATGGTGCTGGCGGAATCATTGATAAAGCGCACCCCGTTATGTATGGCAACTTCTTGCAGGCGATGAGGCACGCCGTGAAAACTTCTCACGGTAGAGGCGATACCATCGTCAGCTATGCCAAGCAGCCGCGCCGTCGTCGTCGCCAGCAGGATGTTCTCAAGATTGTGCCGGCCTGGTAAGGGCGTGTCTGTGAAGATAAAAGGGACGATGTCGGACGAGCCACGCGCAAAGCTCCCGCCGCGTTCCAGGCTGGTATACCATGTCAGAGCATGGGATTCTTCCCCCAGGCGGCGCGTGATGGGATTATCATAATTAAAGATTGCCAGGTCGCTCGCGCGCTGGTGACGAAAGATATTGGCCTTCGCCGCAATGTAGTCATCCATTCCATCATACGTATCGAGATGATCGGCGTATACGTTGGTCATAACCGCGACGGAAGGACTCATCTTGAATGGCTCCAGCCCGCTCAACTGCCAGCACGAAAGCTCCAATACGACCTGCGTAGCAGACGTGATAGCAGGCAAGAGGGAAAGTGTTTCCACTCCCGACACATTTCCTCCCAGCACGGCGTGCTGTCCGGCGGCGCGAATCATTTCATACACCAGCGTCGTTGTGGTGGTCTTGCCGCGCGTACCGGTAATGCCAATGGTGCGACCCACGCAAGACTCAAAAAATAACGCGATCTCCTGCACAACATACGCGCCATGCTCGCGAGCCAGCCGCAGAAATGGCGAGTTACGTTTCACTCCCGGCACCGGAATCACTATTTCCGCCCACAGAAAATCTTCCTCGCGATGCTGCCCCAGCACATACTCGATGGGCAGCCCTGCCAGCGAGCGTAGGCTGGGCGCCAGCAATTCAGCAGAGCGTACATCAGTAACACGCACAATCGCGCCATGCTGCGCCGCGTACCGCGCCGATGCGATACCCGAACCATTAACACCCAGACCCATTATAAGTGTGCGTTTCCCTTGAAAATCCACGTGTTTGCTCTCTCTATTTATCTCAAGGCATCTCGCCCGTAACCTGGGACAATGATAACACATTTCATCCAGAAATCCTTACAAAAAAGAGGTATACTATATATGAGAACATTCCCTGGTCGAAATCGGAAAAGCAGGAGCATAGTTGTAACACTTGCTATTACTATACATAGTAGCGCATCTAGAAACTTGATAAAAATGGAGCTTGAGCTACCCGCGCCACTTGAATTTATCCTGGCACATACGCCGGTCGGTCTTGTCGTTCTCGACGCGGCCGCCATGCGGGTATTGTATGCCAACCAATATTTCCTCTCATTGCTTGATGAACCCTGGCGGACTCAAAGCGTAGCAGGCCATGTTCTCGCTGATTTCCTGCCGACCAACACGCTCACCGTAATTGAAGGGAAATTGCGCGAGGCCAGCGAAAATCGGCAAGCGCTGCATTTCAACGATATTCCCTACGAAGGCATTCTTGAAACACGCGGGCGCACCTACTGGAATGTGTCAATCGAACCAGACTGGCAAGGCTCGCTCTCCCCTCTTTGCTCCAAACAGCCGCCCGCCGAATCCAGCAAACCCGCGCAACTCCTGCTGATTACCATCGAGGACGTGACGGATAAGATGCGTTCCCGTATGCACATCAATGCCATACACTACATTTCCTCGGCAATTGCCGGGCCATTCGCGCTGCCCCCGGTACTTGACCGTATTCTCCAGGCCGTTCAGGAATTAGTAGGCTCGACGCGCTGCGCCATCCTGCTACTCGAAGACTCAATTTCAGGCAGGACGGACGGCCAGGACAGCCACGCACAAACGACTGCCCATAAGGCTGACACTCCACCCAGAGTAACTATCGCTGCCCAGAAAGGGTTGCACCTCAGTTCGCAAAGCTGGTGGCCGCGCGTGGGCGAGCATTTGCTACTTGGCAGGGTGATGCAAACGCGCCATTCGCTGGTAATCCCGAACACCAATCTTCAGCCCGAAATTGAGTTTCCCCTGCTGGACGATAATGGCACGCCGCGCAGTCCGGGATCAGTCCTCTGCGTTCCCATTTTTGAACCTGTTCCCGGCAAAGCCACACGCTCAGGGGCTATTCTGGGGTCAATCGAGGTCTATCATCGCCGCGTGCGTGGACTGCCAGCCGAGGAAGTCGAACTACTGGAACAGTTCGCGCAACAGGTCGGACTGGCTATCCAGAATGCGCGTTTCTTCCTGAGCATCGATAGCCATGCGCGCGATGCCCGGCGACAGGCTCGCCAGCGTGAAAATGTCATGCGCGCCATTCCCGATGGGGTGATCCTCTATGATGCGCGATGGCGCGTTGCCGACATCAACAGCGCTATTCGCCGGTTGCTTGGTTGGTCCGACGATGTCATCGGTCTGCATTTCAACGAGGCCCTGGCTCGCAGCACCGCTATCTTTCTTGATAGTTCGCCCTCTTTTCAAGACATGGTCGCAGACCTGAAGCAACATCCCAATCAAAATCGTGTGGACGAATTTAAATTGATCGGCGCTGACAGAAAACTCTACACCATTCGCCGCTCGAAAGCGCCCATCTCGGACGACCAGGGGAACATCTTCGCCTACGTGGTGCTTTATCACGATGTTACGGAGCAAGCCACGGCGCGCGAACAAATCGAAGCCGAGGTGATTGCCCGCACGACCGAACTGGCGCAGCGCAACCAGGCCTTAGAAGAGGCGCAGAATGCGCTTGCAGTAGAACATAGCCGGCTCGAGCTGCTCTTATCGCGCCTGCCGTCGGGCGTGCTGCTCGTTTCCGCCAATCATAACCGGGTTATTATAAGCAATCGCCAGACGGCGCAATTGTTGCAGCGTATGGGATGGAAACCCACCAACGGCGCGTCCAACCTCTACGATGATCTCGATACCGTATCGGAGCGCATGAAAGGGATGAACATCGAAGAGCTGTTCAGAAGTATAGAAATGTTCGGGCCATCGGGAGTGGAAATGCCCTATGAAGAGCAACCGCTCTATCGCGCCCTGCATAAGGGTGAAGCCAGCGAAGCTGAACTCGCAATCACCCAGCCCGATGGACAACCACTCTATTTGCTGGTCAATGCCGCGCCCCTGCGCGTCAGCGATAGAGCCATTACCGATGCAGTGCTGGTCATTCAGGATATCACTCGCATCAAAGCGTTGGAGCGCGCGCGTGAAGATTTCTTTACCAGCATGGCGCACGAGTTGAAAACGCCGCTCGCCAATATTCGTGCCCACTTGAGCGCGTTGCAGGCCAGCGATTACGAATGGTCAGCCGGAGAGCAAATGGCGTTCATACAAACTGCCGACGAACAGGTTGAACGACTGGTAGGCATGATTAACCACTTCCTCGATGCCTCGCGCGTCGAAGCCGGCGCATTACGGCTGGACCTGGAGCCGGTTTTGCTGCCAGAACTCTTCGAGGATGTGGGGGAACGCCTGGAAGCGCTGATTGCTTCCTCTAAGCGCACCCTGACAATTTCTATCGACCCTGGAACGCCCGCAGTACTGGCCGATTATGAATTGATCATCAGCGTCCTCACCAATCTGCTCAGCAATGCTTTTCGCTACGCGCCCGAAGGGGATTCCGTGCGCTTAGAAGCGGTGCTCCTATATAATACAGGTGAGGATAAACCAGCAGGCGTCGAGTTGCGCGTCATTGATCGCGGCGCCGGCATCACGCCGGAGCGGCAGGCGGAGTTGTTTACACGCTTTAGTACGTTCGCAGCCAGGCGACGCCCCGAGGCACATCGCCCCGGACAACCAGAAATTGCGCAACGTGGCAGCGCGCGTTGGAGTCCTGGCACGGGCCTGGGATTATATATAAGTCGCGGCATTATCGAAGCCCATAACAGTAAGCTCACGCTGCACAGCGCCCCAGGCGAAGGCACGACTTTCGCTTTCGCGCTTGGCATTGCCAGTCCGGTAATTCAAGAAGTCTTATGAGGAATATATGACCACCACTGATCGCAAGCTTCGCATTCTTTGCGTCGAGGATGATCCGCAGATGCGCTCGTTCTTACTGGCGCAGCTTCGGGCCAGAGGTCACCAGGTGCAAACTGTGCGCGATGGAGCGCAGGCCATCGATCAGGCCGCCATCTTTGAGCCAGAACTGGTGCTACTCGACCTCGCCCTGCCCACATTGGATGGGCTAGCCTTCCTGCGTCGCCTGCGTGAATGGAGCAAAGCCCCCGTCATCGTGCTTTCAGCCCGTGATGAGGAATCGGTCAAGATTCGAGCGCTTGACTCAGGCGCGGACGATTACCTGACCAAGCCGTTCAGCCTGAATGAACTGCTGGCGCGTGTGCGCGCTGCCATGCGCCGCGCAGACGAGGCCGCGCGTCTGCGCAGCGGCGCGGCCGGCGGCGATCAACCGCGTCCCCTCTATCGTCGCGGTGGCCCCGACGGCCTCGTCGTCGATTTCGCCCATCGCCAGGTACGCACCGGCGGCAAAGAGGTTCACCTCACACCCACCGAATACGAACTGCTCAGTGAACTAACCCGCAACGCCGGCAAAGTGCTGACGCATCGTGAATTACTCCAGCGCGTCTGGGGGCCTGATTATAGCGCAGAAAACACCTACCTCCGCACATTCATCCGCCACCTGCGCCGCAAGCTAGAACCAGACCCGACCCAACCCCACTTCCTCCTCAACGAACTGGGCGTCGGCTATTACGTGCCACTTCCAGATGGCGAAGAGGCATAGCGAGTCTGACCTGGGTACCCCGTAATTATGAAATAGTATTCATTTTCCCTCCATCCCTTTTCACATAATTTTCACAATGCTCAGGAATTCTTCACGTCTTTATCACCAACCCTCGTGTACACTTCCTTCTAAGGGGAGGGATACTCTCTACATCGCACCCGCGGTGGTACCGCAACGCAATTCTTAGTCTGCGCGGAAGCAGGATGTCGGTCATGCCAGATGACGCTGCAACAAACACTCAGCCGGGTGGCGGTCATAGTTCTTTCAAAAAGACCAGGTTGGGCAGCGCGCCCGGCTTTGTGCAATCGTTACATACCCACCTTAAGGAGTCTGGTACCCTGCAACGTATACTCCTGGTTGAGGATGATGTTTCACTGGCTAACCTTGAAGCTGATATGCTGAACTCACGTGGGTATGCAGTATCAATAGCAACCAGTGGGGAGATGGCGATCATGGCGCTCCATCAGGATATTCCTGATCTGGTACTACTTGATCTCGATCTTTCCGGCGCTACCACTGGTTGGGACGTATTCAAGGTATTACGCAGGTATTCAAGCGCGCCGGTATTGCTTACCAGTGCTGAATCGGCCATTCGTAGTTCCATCCGTTTGCAGGGAGAACCTAGATCAACGCTGGATCATCTCCCAAAACCGTATCCTTTGCAGGCACTTCTCAAGCGCATTGAACGCATGTTGGCGATTACGCCCCGGTAGCTGTTTTACAGCCAGAGTAAGGAGAATGACATGGACCGCAAGGAAGAACGAGAAATTCTGCGTAAGGGAGGATTTGCCGAGAGCGAAATGAAACAATTGAGCCAGCTTCGCAAATTGCACAGCGAGCGCGAGCGGCTCAGGATTCTCGCGGAAAGTCGACGGCTTGAATTTGTACGCTGGCTGTATCATACCGGAAAACTCACCGACCAGGTAGCCTCATAACAAAAAGAGGGCTTCACCAGACAGAAATGTTGTGGAGCCCTCTTTTTATTTCTCACATGACAAAGAAGATATCTTACAACCCGGAAAGGTTAGACGAACTCAGCAGGCGGTTCAAGAATTGACTGGCAACGCGCGGGTCTACACGCTTGCCTATGCGTGCCATCAAAATATTGGCAGGCTCCAAGCTGACGTTCGGCTCGGTGGTAGGATATTCGGCGAAACCCTGTGAGGCAAACAAACGCGCAATCATCTCACGATACTGGTAGATGCTGATACCCAGGCCCCCGGTATCCCAGTGCCACGATAGCCCCAGCGCAAACAGGATAATATCCTCCAGCGCATCCAGTTCGAGCGCGAAGGACAATAATTGACGCGCCACACCGAAGCCGCGCCAGTTAGAACTCACCTCGATGGCTACTTCATAGACATTCTCTAATCCCTCCCACCATTCATCGCCCGGGGCCAGCGTCACCTCGCCAACGATTACGCCTTCTGAGGTGTGAGCGAGCGTTAGAGCGCAATCAGGTCGCCGGGAAATGCCCAGAAACAATTGCAACTCGCGCTCAGGCAAACGCGCAAAGGCTCGCAACCCCTTATCTGCTGTCAGCCGCTCAACAAGCGACGGCGGGCAGAAATCACGCAAGAGCAGCATGCCAGCCGGCGTTTCAAGCGTTTTACTGCGCGACGGGGTAGCCGTCCCTTGCAAATGTAACAGATCGAACAACCCGGCAAGCGGTGAATGGTGGCGCAACGCCGGAAACGCCTGGCGCACCGAAGGGGGTACCAGCAAATGACGCGCCAGCGCAACAGTATGGCGGTTGGCATTGCTGATTGACCAGCGCCGGGGCTGCGCGGGGAAATCCTCCGGGCGATCTTGAAACAAGAGCGGAAAAACCGACGCAGTGGTGGATTTGCCCATCACCTGCTGCTCTGCCTGTTCCTGTTGTTCAACGGTCTGCCATATGGGTCGCCAATGCTCAACCCAGGCAGCGGGCAGCGCTTCTGGCAACCTCTGCTCAGACATTTCCGCCCACACCATGCTCCAGGCGCGTGGTACCACACGATACAGGTCGTACCCACCGCCGCCCAGGGCAAGCCAACGCCCCTGGCAGTAGGTATGCGCCAGACTGTGCGCCAGTGTAATCTGGGCCAGGATGCCGCGCATAGTCAGGCTGAGATGCGTCAGTGGGTCCCAGGCGTGCGTATCGCATCCATGCTGCGTTACGATGACATCGGGCGCGAAAGAAATAACCAGTGGCGTTAGTAGCGATTCGATCACTTCGGTATACGCATCGTCCTCGGTAAACGGTTCCAGTGGCACATTGACAGAGTAGCCCCGTCCCAGGCCGTTTCCGAGTTCAAGCACATCTCCTGTGCCAGGGAAGAGATAGCGACCCGTTTCATGCAGCGAAACGGTCATGACACGTGGCTCATCGTAGAACGCGCGCTGCACCCCATCGCCATGATGAGCATC
>DAHVFL010000085.1 GCA_027316975.1 Chloroflexota bacterium
GGGTATTCCCGTTGGGAGAAATTTCATCATGCTTTGAAACAGGCTAAAATTGCCTGTGAAAAGAGCGGCCAGGCCGCTTCAGATCATTTTCACCTCCAGGTGAAAATGGTTACTATCGGCTCAGGGGCAACGCGAAAAACAGAAGATTACCATCTCTCACTGTTTATGTTCCCACACTTCGACAACCCTCTGGTACGCTTCCCAGGTATCCACATCGATATTTGCCAGGGGGTTGCCCATTGCGACGCTAGCAATTTCGTCGCGGTGGCGTTCAAGCACGCTGCGCCCGCCTTCGTCGCCTGTGACTTCTAGTAGCTCAGGGAACAGGCTGGCATCGAACAGGATAGGATTGCCGCGCTTGCCTTCATAGATTGGCGCGATAATCCTTTTGCCCGATGATCTGTATGTAGCAATCAATGTATCGATGTCCTGCGCCGTAATCAAGGGCTGATCGCCAGGCAAAACCAGCGCGCTATCGACCTCTTTGCCCGGTGATTTCGTATAGCCATTGGTTTGTAATGTCAGTATGCCCAGGCGCATCGAGGTACTCATGCCCTGTAGATAGTGCAGGTTCTCAATGATGTGCAGATCAGGGTGTGTGGTGTACGCGGAAATGTGCGCTCGCACCTGTTCTGCCTGATATCCCAATATAAGCACAACCGGGCGAGCCTGTGAAGCCAGCGCTGCATCAAGCACATGCGCCAGTACGGGACGGTCATGCAGGGGCAATAATAATTTGTGGCGTCCTTTGCCCATGCGGCTGGAACTGCCTGCTGCCAGGATGATGGTGGCTGTGTGATAGGCTGGCCCTACCATATTTTTAGCCTCTGAGAGAGTGAAGAGGAATATGGATCAATGAGAGATCGGGTACCCTGGTGAAGTCGCTATCTGAAGTTACTAGTGTAAGTCTGTAGTTTAGTGCGGTAGCGGCGATCAGGGTATCAATATCTCCAATAAGGCCTGGCCCATAGGGTGGTCGCATGGCACGTCTAAGGTCTGCATATTGCTCAAGAAGCGTATAAGTTAATGGATACGGATGCACTTTTTTGAGAAGATTGCGAAGAGCCATCTGATGTTTGAGAAATCCTGCAAACCCCCTCAAGTATTCCGTAATTTCTCCATATACGACAATACTTGTAGCTGCCTCATCGTTATGTATCCACGCTTGCGCGAGAGATAATGCTCCTATGCGCCCCTGTAAATAGGCTCCAGGCACATTGGTATCAAGCAAATATTGTCTCATAGATAATCCAGGGGAGGCGTTGGAGGACTGGCACGACGAAGCTGATCCAGATCTTCAAGCATAGTATCTGGAAGATCGCGCCACGCTCCAGCTGGATCATCCCAGCGCTCTGTTGGCTGTATTCGATGCGGAATTGGAGGGAAGCGGCCAGGGTTAATCCCTCTTCGTTCAAGTGTCTCGGCCAACGCCTCAATATAATTTGCCGCCTCTTCCTGGGCTTCCGGTGGAAGATGCTCCAGATATGGCAATATATCATGTAAGCGATCAATCATGAGAATACCTCTTGATTCTACAACTTTTTCTTGTCTTAACGGGTATTATAACACATCAGGCAAAATATTAGCTCACTTTCTTATATTATGCTTAACCCTTGTACCTGAATGGTATAATAACGTGTGAACACAGTGCCTACAGCGAAACATTTTGTCAGGCACGTACCTTTTATACTACATGGCCCTGGTCAGGAGATTATAGTATCATGCTCGATACCTCGCACGTCAAAAGTTCTATAGAGGACGCGAACGCCCTGGATGCGGAGACGCAGGCAAAATATGAACGGTTGCAGGCTATTCTGCGCGAAATGGAGTCCGTGCTGGTAGCCTATTCGGGTGGGGTTGATAGCGCGCTGTTGTTGAAAGTTGCGCGGGATGTGCTTGGCGAACGGGCCATGGGCGCGATTGCCGCTTCGCCTGCCTATGCTGATGAAGAGACCGGGGCGGCCATCGACGTTGCCGCGCAGATGGGTATTCCACTGATTACGCTGGAAACGCATGAGCTTGAGGATGAACGCTATGTCGCCAATGACATCAATCGTTGCTATTTTTGCAAAACCGAGTTGTTTTCGCAGCTTGAACCACTGGCTAAAAAGCACAATTTTGGTTATATTGCCTATGGCATCAATACGGATGACGATGGCGATTTTCGTCCCGGACAGCGAGCGGCGCGTGAATTTGGCGTGCGCGGCCCCCTGAAAGAAGCGGGTATGGGCAAGTCAGATATTCGCGCCGTGGCAAAGCTGCTGGGCGTGCCTGTATGGGATAAACCGGCCATGGCCTGTTTCTCGTCGCGCATTCCCTACGGCAGCACAGTTGACGTAGCTTCGCTGCGCATGATCTACCGGGCGGAAAAGCTGCTGCGTGATCTGGGTTTTCACCAGTTGCGCGTGCGCCATCATGATAAGTTAGCGCGTATCGAAGTGGAACGGTCGGAACTACCACGCCTCATCGACGAAGAAATCAGCCGGCAGGTAACGAGTGGTCTGCGCGAAATCGGATATGTATATGTGACTGTCGATCTCCAGGGATATCGCACGGGCAGCATGAACGAGGGTTTCTTCAAAAAGAAGAACCGGCAATTATCACAGGATAGTAACGTCATTACCAGGAGTTAGAATCATTTATGACTAAACAAAGCGCGAACCGGCACAACAAACATCGCCAGGACACTGGTAAGCCATCAAATAACGATGCGTCATCTCCGTCCCAAACATCAGCCGAACTGGCGAAAACGGGGATGAAGGCTAATGGAACGGTGGCAACAAAGCCAGTTGAGGCAACAACAAAGACGAATGGAACGACACCCGCAAAGTCAACTCCAATGGCGGTGAAGTCTGGCTCTAGCGGTACGACCAGGCCAGCCCAGCCGGGCGTTGGTACGCTTAAGCGAGTAGAGCAGCGCAAGCAACAAAAGACGCAAAACCGCCTGGAGCAGCAGCGCGAGGATGCGAGAAGCACGCGCGTTACCCTGTTAACGATTGCGACGGTGGTAGTACTGATCGGTTCCCTGATCGCATTTCTTGTAGTTCGCAATAATCAGGCCAGTGATCCCCTGGCCCAGGCGCAACAAATAGTTGATCCAACCTATCAACCCATTGGCGGTGTGTATTGTAGCGCCAATGAACAGGTGGCTTATCACATTCACGCATACGTGAATATCAACATAGATGGCGCGCCTGTTCCGTTATCGCAGGGGGTCGGCGTCGCTCCCGGCACAACCCCGTCCTGCTTATACTGGATGCACTCGCACGATACAAGCGGCGTGATCCATATCGAGTCGCCTACTACTAGAGTCTACACGTTGAAGCAGTATTTTGATATCTGGCAATCGTTCTCGTCATCGACGATTACGTATCCTACCCAGCTTTCATCTTCGACGGGCTGGACAATTTACCTGAATGGCAAGCAGGTTACTTCTGATTTCAGTCGCCTTCAATTGAACGCGCACAGCATTGTTACCATTGCGTACAATAGTCCTGGTACCAAGCCTGTTACAACCTATGCCTGGCAGGGCCTGTAACGAAGGAACACAATGCCGGAACAACGCACCATTTACTTTGACCATGCCGCCACCACCGCGCTTGACCCGCGTGTGCTGGATGCTATGATCCCATACTTCACGAGCGAATATGGTAATGCAAGCAGCATTTACACGTTGGGTCGCCATGCCATGCAGGCCATCGATGGCGCTCGCGAACAGGTGGCGGAAATTCTGGGATGCCGGCCAACCGAGGTGACGTTTAATGGCTGTGGCTCTGAAAGCGATAACCTTGCTATCAAGGGACTTGCCTTTGCTTCTCAGAAGAAGGGAAACCACCTGATTACGTCGTCTATCGAACATCATGCCGTGCTGCACACCTGCCAGTACCTGGAGCGTTTTGGCTTTAAGACCACCTATCTGGCGGTCGATGGCTATGGATGCGTCGATCCCGACGAGGTTGGCCGCGCTCTCACCGGGCAGACCGTGCTTGTCTCGGTCATGTTTGCCAACAACGAGGTGGGCACTATCGAGCCGGTGGCGGAGATCGGGCGTATCTGTCGCGCCCGTAAAGTGCCGTTCCATATTGACGCGGTGCAGGCTGGCGGCGCGTTGCCCATCGATGTCGCGGCTTTGAACGCAGATCTGCTCTCGCTTTCAGCGCATAAGTTCTACGGGCCAAAGGGCGTGGGCATCCTGTACAATCGCCAGGGCGTGCGCCTGCTGCCCCAGTTGCAGGGCGGCTCGCAGGAGCGCGGTAAGCGGGCCGGCACTGAGAATGTGGCGGGTATCGTTGGCGCGGCCACCGCGCTGCGCCTGGCCTATGATGAACTGCCGCAGGTGACGCCGCGCATCCAGAAGCTGCGCGATCGCCTGATTGAAAACGTGCTGACCATACCCGGTAGCCATCTGACCGGCCATCCAATCGAGCGCCTGCCCAACAACGCCAGCTTCGCCTTTGAAGGAGTCGAGGGAGAATCCATCTTGCTCAACCTTGACTTGCTGGGCTTCGCCGCCTCCACCGGTTCAGCCTGCACTTCCGGCTCGGTCGATCCCTCGCACGTCCTGCTTGCTATGCAGGTACCTATCGAACTCGCGCACGGCAGCCTGCGCCTCACCCTGGGCAAAGACAACACCGGCGCGGATGTAGACGCACTGCTCAAGGTGCTGCCGGGCATTATAGAAAAGCTGAGAACTTTGCGATAAACGAGGGCCATGGCGACCGCCGGTCGCCAGAGGCTGTCATCCTGAGCGCAGCGAAGGATCTGCGCCTGGCTCCACGAGAGATGCTTCGCTACGCTCAGGATGACAGCCGTTCTTCCGTTCACGCCTCCGAGACCCGCATCCCACCCTGACTTCGTTCAACCTAACAACCTCTCCATCACCCACTCCCTCGCCTTTTCCGCCTGGATATCCACTGCAGCATTCACTAATGGCCCGTTCATGAGGCGCGGCACCATGAAGCCTCGCAAGGGACCATGTACCAGCGCGCGCGCCGTCATCTCTTGAAAGCGCAGTAGTTCGGGGGCGCATAGTGCCACGATAGTGAGCGGGTCGTGTACGAAAGGGTAGACTGGCTGCCAGCGCGGGCGGTGTTGCTGCCAGATGGCTATCAACTCGCTTAGCAGGCGAGTCTGAGGGGTATTTTTGTTCCGCAATCGTTGGATATCTTCGGCTTTCAGTTGACAGCGCGTGGTGATGTTCCAGCCCAGCATGGTGATGGGAATGCCCGCGGCCAGCACGATCTGCGCTGCCCGCGCATCGCTGCGCACGTTCCAATCAGGCCAGGGAATGCCGCTTGTTCCACCCATCATAATGATATTTCGTATAGCCATAAATAAATGTGGCTCCATGAGCAAGGCTGTGGCGATATTGGTCAGAGGGCCGATGCACAGCAGGGTGAGGCGACCGGGATAGGCCATCGCTTTTTCAATGATCAGTTCCGGGCCGGAACACTTACTGGTGGCTGGCTCGTCGTTAGCGTCAGTGGTGAGAATAGCGGCCTGCGGAACGCCAGAGGGGCGATGCCGTGCCAGCAATGGGGCAGGGATACCGGCAGCGACAGGGATATCATTCCGTTCAAAGACATGCAGCACATATTTTGCCAGCCGCGCGCGCAGATGGGTATCGCCAAAAACAGTAGTGACGCCAATCAATTCGATCTCCGGCGAGCGCAAGGCAAGCGCGAGGGCGAGCGCGTCGTCGATGTCGTCGCCAATATCGGTATCGAGCATTACGAGGTGTGTATCGCTGTCGAATTGGCTTACCCGCATAGCTTGATCGAATGGTGATTGGCTCATCGACAAATATTCCTCTTTTATGTTACAGTGATAGAGTGAGAGATTGCTCATGGTGCGAGGTAAGACCAGAGCTTTCGTCAATTGCTTATAAGCCTATCACAGTTAGAAAAAAACAGGCAAGCGCGCCTGTGGTAGGGGTTTACTCACAGGTGATCATTTCACAAGTCCAGGGCCACTCCGCCTGTCATTCTGAGCGCAGCGAAGAATCTCTGGAGGCAACATGCAGATTCTTCGCTGCGCTCAGAATGACAGACTATGTGAACGTATTACAAAATCAAGGGAAGGGAATATAAGGTATGGATACGCTCAAACGTGAGTTGCTGGCGCAGCGCGTGCGCCTGGTCAAACCCTCCGGCATACGCAAGTTCTTTGATATCATCAACACCATGCCCGACGTTATTTCGCTGGGAGTGGGAGAGCCAGATTTCGTCACGCCTGAGCATATCCGCCAGGCAGGGATTCGCTCGATTGAACTGGGCCATACGCGCTATACATCAAACTACGGCATACTGGCGTTGCGCGAAGAAATCGCTGCCATGCTCAAGCGTCGCTATAGTATTGATTATGACCCTGCATCTGAAATCCTTGTGACGGTCGGCGTCAGCGAAGGTGTAGACCTGGCTATGCGCACGCTCATCGATCCCGGAGACGAGGTCATCTCGCCCGATCCTGGCTATGTCGCCTACGAAGCGGATATCGTCTTTGCCGGTGGCACATCTGTCCCTGTCCCTACCTATGCGAAATTCGACTTTGGTGTGCGCGCCGAGGAAATCGCCGCCGCCATCACACCGCGCACCAGGATGATCCTGATCGGCAATCCCAATAACCCTACCGGCGCGGTGGTGCCGCGAGCCGAACTGGAAGGCATCGCTCGACTGGCGCAGCACCATGACCTGATTGTGGCGATAGATGAAGTGTACAGCCGCCTGGTCTACGAAACCGAGCACGTCAGCATCGCCGCCATGCCGGGGATGCGCGAACGCACTGTCTTATTGGATGGCTTCTCTAAAGCCTATGCCATGACCGGCTGGCGCATTGGCTACGTTGCCGCTCCAAGGGTAATCCTGGAGGCCATGCTGAAAGTGCATCAATACACCATCATGTGCGCTGGCACCGCGCCACAAGAGGCCGCTTTAGAAGCGTTGCGACACGGCGAAGAAGATGTGCAGCGAATGCATGACGATTATGCGCGCCGCCGCCGCATGTTTGTAGACGGGCTTAATCATATCGGGCTACCCACACGCGAACCGCGTGGGGCCTTCTACGCCTTCCCCAGCATCTCTTCTACAGGAATGACCGACGATGAGTTCGCCGAAAAGCTCCTCTTCGAGGAGCAGGTTGCCGTCGTACCGGGCAGTTCGTTTGGCGCGGCTGGCGCTGGCTACGTGCGCTGCGCCTACTGCACCGCCTACGACAAACTCGAAGAAGCCCTTGTACGTATCGAGCGATTCCTGAAGAAGCACCAGTAGCGACACCCCTTGCGGGTGTCCCGTCTGCTTAGCTCTTTGATGTTGCACACAAGGATACACAAGGATATAACACAAGGATATAGGCTAGACGGGACACCCGCAAGGGGTGTCGCTACTGAGACGATTGGAGATCTTCAAATGCCAGAGCAGAAGATGACAACCGGCCTGTATACCCGTTCCGAGGAAATCCCGGATGAGCGTTTTCGCTTCTTCTGCGCGGAGTGCGGGAATCCCATTTCGGGCTTCCCCTACCTGACCACCTGGCATGGCTGGTGCGCCTGTTTTGACCCCTGGGACTTCTGTTCCGAAGAATGCTGGAACAAAAGCGAAGTGCTGAACCCGGAGAACTGGCCGCCGCCTGTAGGAAAGTGGTAATGTTGTAAAACGTTGACAAAATAACAACATATCTGTATACTTTTATCATAAACCATCACCATTCAACATTTTGCAGGGATGGATCACATGGTAAAAGACATACAGCATGTTGATGTTCTGATCATTGGTGGTGGAGTGGTGGGAAGCGCCATCTTGCGGGAGGTAGCGCGTTATTCCGCGCGCGTAGTTCTGCTCGAACGCAACCCGGATGTGTGTGAAGGCACCAGCAAATCCAACAGCGCCATCGTGCATACTGGTTTCGATGCGCCGCCCGGCACGCTCGAAGCCCGATTGCTTGCCGGGGCCCGCGAACTATGGCCGCAGGTTATCGAGCACTTGCATATCCCCTATTTACAGACCGGCGCGTTGTTAATCGCTACCAGTGACGAAGAGCTTGCTACGCTTCAAAACGAGATTACCCCCAAAGCCGAACGGAACGGTGTAACGCTCTCACCGTTGACCCGCGATGAAATCTTAGAGAACGCTCCCTACATCAATCCCGCTATCAAGGGTGGCGCGCTGGTTGAGGGCGAGGGCATCATTGATCCATTCTGGACAACGCGCGCGTACTGTGAAAATGCCGTCCTCAATGGGGCGCAAGTCTTTACGGGCGTAACCGTTACTGGTATGAGCGTGGAAGAGAACTGTATTTCCGTTCATACCAATGACGGTCTGACCTTTGCCGCGTCGTTAGTTGTGAACGCGGCAGGCCTGTGGTCCGACGAGGTGGCGCGGCTGGCTGGCGATCATTCTTTCGCACTTACACCGCGCAAAGGCCAGTTTATACTTATCGAAGAGGATCACGGCGTTTCGCACATCATCCTGCCCATTCCCAACCGCATCTCTAAAGGCATCCTGGTAACGCCTATCATCTTTGGCGGCGTGATGCTTGGCCCCACCGCCGAAGACGTGCAGGACAAAAGTGATCTTGCCACGACCGCCGCGGGCTTGCAACAGATTCGCCAGGGGATTGCCAGACTGGCGCCGGCAATGGCGGGTGCCGCCAGCGCGCGCCAGTTTGCCGGTCTGCGGGCAGTGAGCAGCACTGGAGACTATATCATTCGCTTCTCGACTGCCAGCGAGCGCCTGTTGCATGTGGCGGGTATTCGCTCTACGGGGCTATCTGCCTCGCCGGCTATTGGGCGTTACGTAGCCGATCTCGCACGCGATCAGCTCGGGCTCGCACTGCGCGCGAATTTTATAGAGGAATTGCCTGAATATTTGAGCGAGACCCACCCCAACGAAGGGGATGTCATCTGCCTGTGTCGTTCGATCACGCGCGGGGAAATTCTGGCGGCTCTGCGCAGTCCGTTGCCGCCGGAAACGCTGGATGGTCTCAAGCGGCGCACCGGCGCGATGCTGGGCGATTGCCAGGGCAATATCTGTATGCCGCGTTTGATGCAGCTTTTCCAGCAGCAGCGTGGTAGCGACCTACTTGCGTTGAACAAGAATTACGATGGCTCATCCCCGGTTGTGGCCCGTGTCCCTGGCAGGGAGGGCGTGTAGATGAGCGGCATGTACGATCTTGCGATTGCAGGCGCTGGCCTGAGCGCGTTAAGCGCCATAGCTGCTGGCCTGGGTCGCCGGCGAACGATTATGTTTGATTATCAAGATGAGCCGGGCGGTTTTCTCAAACACGCGCTGCCCGCGCCTGGCTTTGAAACGGCCTGGGAGTTGATCCGCTCGACGCGCATACCACAAGGCCTCACGGCCTGCTATGGAGCGACGGTAGTTGGCCTGTTGCCCGCATTTGAGGGTGGGGAACCGCACACGCTGGTAGTGCGACAAAAGCAGGGAACGAGCCAGGTGCAGGCAAAGCGCGTTTTGATTGCCTGCGGCGGGTTGGAGATTCCCCGCGAACACGCGCAGATTCCCGGTTCGCGTCCCGCCGGTGTTATGACGCCTATCATGGCTCACCAGCTTCTCGCGCAGGGCTACCTGCCAGGCAAGCGGGCTATCGTGTATGGCGATGCCCACTATAGTCGCGTTACGGCGCAGAGGCTAGCAGATGCAGGTGTCGCGGTCTCGCTTATTTCGGCGTCGGAGGCGCAACTGGTCGCTATTGAAGGCTCTCCACGCCTGCAACGGGTGACGTTTCGCCGCGCCGGAGAAACCTCCAGCATGGAGGCTGATCTGCTTGTCTATAGTGTGGGTATGATGGCGAATACACACTGGCTCAAGGGCAGCGGCATAAGCACGGCTGAGGATGGCGCGGTACAGGTGGATGCAGGCTACGAGACAAATGTACCCGGTATATACGCGGTTGGCACGGTCATTGCCCCATCGCTCGATCATGTCGATTCGCTGGCAATGGGAAAGGAGGTGGCGTCACTTCTTGGAGGCACGCCATGAAATTGCAAGGTACGGTTATGGTCAACGCGCCGCAGGCCAGGGTCTGGCAGGTTTTGATAGACCCGGTGCAACTCTGCAAGGTGATACCGGGCTGCGAAGAGGCGCGCCAGCTGGATGCCACCCACTATGAAGCCGTACTCTCGGTCAAGGTGCAGTTCATGACCATCCGCTCGCAGGCGAAAGGTACGTTATTAGAAACCGATGCGCCCCATCATATGATGGGCGAGCTGGTGGGCGAACCAACAGCTATGGCCGGGGCCTTTCGCGCTCGCGTCATAATTGACCTCGCGCCTGTCAACGACGCAACCAGTATCCGCTATGCCATGGACCTGACGTTGCTGGGTCGGCTGGCAAGCATGGGCGAAGCCATTGTACGTTCAACATCAAAGCAACTCACCCGGCAGTTTGCCGAAAATCTCGCGACACTTTTCAGAAACCCGTCGTAATTGTTCTCTGGCCTTATATCGAACGCACATCGAAAGGAGCAGATTCATGTCGCTCGCTGAACAACCTCAGAGCTACGCTGAAGAAGCCGTCCAGAAATACGGCTACAAGCAAGAGTATCGACGCGACCTCAAACGTTTTGCCTCATTCGCGGTTGGTTTTTCATTCATTTCCATCACAACGGGCATTTTCACGACCTATGGTTCAGTGTTGGCTTCAAGCGGCCCTCTGGGCATCTGGACCTGGCCCATCGTCATCATTGGGCAGCTTTTCGTGGCGCTGGTCTTCGCGGCGCTGGCATCGCGAATGCCCATCGCCGGGTATTCGTACCAGTGGGTATCGCGCCTGGCTAATCCCAAAGTAGGCTGGCTGATCGGCTGGATCTCGTTCGTCTTTCTCCTGGTAGACGTTGTAGCGGTCGATTACGCGGTTGCGGCTACCGTGTTGCCCAGCCTTTTCGGCTATACGGAAACGCTGGGGAACGCCTGGCTGGCAACCGCGATTGTTATTCTCATTCAAATGCTGCTCATCGTTTTCTCGACGCTCTGGTCTACCCGTATCAATAGCGCCGCCGTCGGCACCGAGCTTGTAGGTATCATTGGACTTACTCTACTCCTGGTGATTGTCGGCGCGATACGCGGGTTGCTTAATGCCGACCACCTGTTCAGCACGGGGGTAGTGCCATCGGCTGGCTGGCTAACATTTGGAAAATTGACATCCGCCGGGCCATTTATGCTGGCTTTCCTGCTGGGCGCGTTCACCATCGTCGGCTTCGAGGCAGCGGCCAATCTCGCTGAGGAGACGCAGGAAGCGCACAAGGTTGTGCCCACGGCCATGTGGACTTCGGTTGTCCTGAGCGGTGTGGTAGGCTTCGTATTCCTCTTCGTGCTCAACCTGGCATCGGGCAATATTACGGCGCTCACAGCTTCGGCAACTCCGGTAGCCGATATCGTCACGCAGACATTGGGGACGGTCGTAGGTGACATTTTCCTGATATTTGTCACCTTCTCGATCTTTGCCTGTGGGCTGGTGATCTTCATTACCATCACGCGCCTGACGTGGGCCATGTCGCGTGACGAGCGTTTTCCAGGCTATCGCCTGTTCAGCCGCGTAAACCACCAGACAAGCACACCCATTTCAGCCACCTTGATGTGCGGTATTCTGATCGAGGTAGTACTGGCGGCTTTCGCCCTGCTGGGTATCACCGATCCCGGCCGCCGCAATACCCTGGGCTACCTGTTCAGCGCGGCAACGCTGCTGCCCGCCATCATCTACCTGGCAACGGTCATCCTTTACATCTATGCGCGGCGCAAATTACCTGAGACACAGGGTTTCAAGCTGGGAGCCTACGAGTGGCCCGTTATCATTCTCGCGCTGGTATGGCTGCTCTTTGAACTCTCCATTTTCCGCGACAGCGCGTTTGGCCCGCCCTGGGTCTACTCGCTGGTCATGTTCGGTCTCGGCCTGATCTACTTCGCCTGGATGCTTGTAACGCGGCCTAAAGCGCTGCAAGTTGCTCCTGCCCCGGCGGAAGAGGCAGCCAGTTAGTATCAGAGATGGTATCGATTGAGGTGGCAACGCGCGCGTTGCCACCTCAATCGATACCATCTCTGATATAAAGATTTGGAGTAGTATCATGCAACCGGCTCTACTTGCTATCGATCAGGGGACGACGCGCACTAAAGCGCTGGTTTTCGACGCGCAGGGGCGCAGCCTCGCCGCATCATCGAGCGAGATTCCCCTGACCTACCCGCGTCCAGGCTGGGTCGAGC
>DAHVFL010000086.1 GCA_027316975.1 Chloroflexota bacterium
CAGCAGGATTTCGAGCAGTGCAAGCCGAGGGAAGTAAAGTAACCGGAGAGGTATTGAGCAGACGAGCGGGAGTGCGTAAACAAACTACGCTTGAATGGCTTCGTAAGCGTCAGGAACATGAAACAAACTCAGATGTGTCGTTCCCTGCGGTTCAGTAAGGCAACTGCGATCCCCCAGACAGGATTTAACGAGCAGTCCTTCTCCTCTTTACGTTCTCACAGTAGAGTTACTTGGGCGGATGTGCTGAACGATAAAATGAAATAAGGATCACGTTGCCTCAAGAAGAATCGGCTCATCCAATGAGGTGAGCCGATTCTTCTTGAGGAGATGCGTGCAAGGGAGGCAGAGGTCTACTCCTCCGTCACACTCCGTATTGTCTCACCAAAAGCGGTGATGAGCCGGGATAGTAAGCCAGGCGGTGCTGAAGAACTAAGCCACCTCCTTATTTTAGCTCCCCGCTCATCTCAACGATCAGAGGATCTCCATCATAGATGATTTCTCTGGCGCCTATACTAGAGCTCTCCACGCCTGTCCCCTGTTGCTCAGAGACCACGAGGAGAGAAAACATTCTCGTCACGAGCATGCTTGCATAGGCCCCTTGCCTTTCTCCAATATGCAGACGCTGCTGCGCGTCATCCCAGTGCAATGCTATCGTCGAAAAGGCCCCGTCTTCGTAGTGATACGTATCACCCTCATCCTCATAGAGCGTAAAGGTAGCGTCTTGCCCCTGATAGATACGCAACTGGAGGGCGGAGTTCCTGCTGGCTTCCGCGCTCGATTGAATAGCCGGGCCAAAGGGCACGATAGATCCCGCGCGTACGAACAGTGGGAGAATCTCTAATGGAGCGTCAGCTTCCACCGTTTGCGCTCCTGAAAAGCGTCTCCCCGTCCAGAAATCATACCAATCACTGCCTGCTGGTAGATAGACCTGGCGTGTCTGGGAGCGCGGAGGGAGTGGTTGCGACCCGGGAAGATAGTACATGGGCTCCGTGACCGGATTCACGAGAAACGCCGGCCCAAAGAGGTATTGATCGGCAATGTTGTAGACCCGGGGGTCCTGCCGGAAATCGAACGCCAGGGCGCGCAGCATCGTATAATCTTCCTGCGTCACACGAGCGGCCAGTGAGTAGAGATAGGGCAGGAGATGGTAGCGTAACCGGATGAACGTCACCAGCGTATCATAAAAACGCGAACCGGGTTCCCCGAAGCGCCACACTTCGCGCGGCGTGTCCGTGCCGTGAGAACGGAAGAGTGGAAGAAAGGCGCCGTACTGGAAAAAGCGCACATAAAATTCGCGGTAGCCGAGGTCCTCGCATCCCTCTGGAAAGTCTCCATCCCAGAACCACAGATCTTTTTTGCCGACAAAAAATGCTCCAATGTCTGCTGTCCAGTAGGGTAATCCGGTCACACAAAAATTGATGCCTGCTGCGATTTGCTGCTTGAGCGTCTGCCACTTTGCCGAAATATCGCCCGACCAGGTGATGGTTCCATAGCGCTGCTGACCTGCGTATGCAGAACGTGTCAGATTAACGACCCGTTTGCTGCTGGTGGACAGGCGTTGACCCTCGTAGATCCCCCGGCTGTGCTGCAGCGAGTAGGCGTTTATGTACTGGGGATCAAGGTACTTCTTTGCCTCTTCTGTATTGATTCTGCGCCGTTCTTCTGATTCTGGCCTGGTCTCTCCTGTCCAATCTGCTTCAAAAGGTTCGGTACAATCGCACCACCAGGCATCCACTCCCTGGGAGAAGAAGCCTTCGTTGGCCTGCTTCCAGTAGAGCGCTCTGGCCTGCTCGTCAAAGGCGTTATACGTCGCCTGATCTCCCAGCAGAAAGCCGTGTTCGAGCATCTCTCGATGGTTGGGGCCATGATTGCGCATCGTTGGCCAAATGGAAACCATAAGCCTGGCCCCTAAGCGGTGCAGTTCTTCTATCATGGCTGCTAGCCGGGGAAAACGTTCTGGATCGAGGGATTTTTGCCCCCAGAGGTCTCCCGGCCAGGAGTGCCAGTCGAGTACAATCCCGTCAAGGGGGATCTGGCGTCGTCGATATTCTTTGACCACCGCGAGGAGTTCTTCTTGCGAACGGTAGCGTTCTTTTGATTGGAGATAACCAAAGACCCATTGCGGCAACATGGGGACCTTGCCGGTCAGGAAGCGAAAGATCTGGATAATCTGATCAAATTCTGGCCCGTAGAGAAAATAAAAATCGAGTTCATCCTGGATATCGCTCCAGAGGAAAGACCCCTGCTCGTCATCATGAAACGTCATCAGGGAATAGCAATCCAGCAAGATGCCGTAGCCGTTGGTCGAGACGAGCATCGGCACCACGGCTTTCAAATTTTCCTGGTAGAGGTCCTGGTGTGTTCCCCGCAGATTCAAGAAGCCTTCTTCATGCGACCCCAGGCCGTAAAGGGCTTCTCCCTCGCTCCACACGAACTCCAGTCGGGTGTGATAGGCCTGCCGATCAAGGACTTGCTTGACGCCTTCGACCTTCACACGTGCCCCATCACTACTCTGGACATCTGCTCGAACTGTTGTCTCGTCAAAAATAGAGCGGAATACCGGTGTTGGGGTAAGGGTTTTCCCCCCTCGTTCAGGCTCTCTGGTCAGCACCCGGCCCTGGCGATCGCGGTAGACGAACGCTGCGGTCTCTTTCTGGATCTGGATTTCAATGGCAGAGGTGATAAAGACGAGCGTGCGCGGTGTTTCTAGCACCCGGTATACTACCCCTGGCACTGGTTGGGCCACAATCATCAGGCTTTCCCGGGCAGGTGGAGGTGGTTCCCAGGTGTAGCGAACGCGAACGATGCTGGCGGTATAGGCCACGAGTTGCAGTGTCCCTTCAGATGTTTCGATGCGTAGACCATTCGGCTGGGTATGATATGAGATCACTCTCATAGACGGCACCTCTCGTTTTGTCTTCTCTCCGAAATGCGCTTCGCAGCATCGGAGGAAGCTGCTTTTCAGATTTGTTCCGCCAGGGCACTGTTGCCCTGTTGTTGCCAGAGGCGCTCGAATCCCAACCCTGCGGCCTGTGGCGCATGGACCAGCCCGTGAGCATCAACACATTCCTCTCGCACGACCGGATTGCTCAGCACCAGCGACTCATAATAGGTGGTGTTTGAAATAGCCATACAGAGGTGTTGATGGATGAGCCCGGGTCCGTGAACTTCGGCGCGCAAGCGAAAGGCGTCGGCCAGATGGGCGATGCGCATAGCGCCGGTAATGCCCCCGCGCAAGTTCCAGCTGGTTCGAACGTAGGTTGCACAGCCCGCGGCAATAAAATCCGCTGTATTCATGTGCGCTCCATCCGACGTTTCCGCCACATTCAACGGCACCTTCACCGCCTGTGCGAGCTGCCTGTAGGCCGAGATACTGAATTCGCGCATCGGTTCTTCATACCAGAGGTAATCCGCCTCAGCAAGCGCGTGGCCCAGGTAAATTGCGTCAGGAAGGTCAAATCCGGCGGACCCGTCGTACATCAGGGGAAGGTCGGGTCCGACATGCGCACGTAACGCCTGGCAGAGTCTGGCGTCCTGGCGAGCATCCCCCCAGGCATGCAGTTTGATCGCCTGATAGCCCAGCGCCAGGCATTGGTCGGCCACATCGAGATACTCTTCAATCGATGCAAAGGTCACGGTACTGGCGTAGGCCGGAATGCTCTCCCGGAATCCGCCGAGCAACCGGTACAGGGGCAAGCCCGCGGCTTTGCCCGCGATGTCCCAGAGCGCGACGTCGATGAGTCCGTGGATGTAAATGGGAAATTCCTCCACTCTATCCAGTTCCCACAGGCGATGCCAGATCCATTCCCGCTGCAATGGGTCCTGCCCCACTAACTCATCGCGCAATCGGCGTTCAACCAGATCGGCGACGATCGGCCCGCGCAGCACCGGAACAACGCCCTCAATACCCTCATCGGTCTGGACGCGCAAAACTGCATGAATGGTAGGGCCATCTGACCCTGGCAAACCATTTCGCCAACGAAAAGCAGGCTCAACAGCTCTGGCCGGACGAAGTTCTACCTCAATCCCGCAAATGCGCATGATGTGTTCCCTTCTTGAGTGAATGAGCCAGTAGCGGCTTCGACAAACGAGAGACAGCACTTATGCTCGCGGTTTGTAGGGGCCGGTACTCTGCCGAATGGTTAAAGGAACTTGCAGTAAGGTCTGGGCTGGAAGGGTATGAGGCTCATCGAGTTGTCGAATGAGCATTTCCGCGGCAAGTCGTCCGAGATCCTGATAGGGGAAATCGATGGAGGTCATTGCCGGGTGCATCATTTCGGCCAGGTGCGAGGGCAGCATGGTCACCACAGAAAAATCCTCAGGAATACGCAGGCCGCGTTCCTGAACCGCCCGTACAATACTGCCGACCACCCAGGAATTGATGGTGATGATGCCGGTGAGAGCGGGCCGTTCCTCCAGAATGCTGCTCACCAGCTCATAGCCTTTCTGAGGGTCGGGCGGACAGGGATAGGTTTGCCCGCGCAAACCGAGCCGGGTAATGCTCTGTTCAAAGCTTTGCGTGGTTCGGATGGCGTATGATGATCCCCGGTTCATCGCCGGACTGATGTTCAGAAAGGCAATGTCTTGATGCCCAAGACCCGCCAGGTGCTCAACGCTGGTCCGTAAGGCCGCAGCCATATCCATATCGACAAAACTCGTACCCTCGTTTTCCGGGGAATTGTCGAGACCATGGCCAATCATGACAAAGGGGTAACTGCGTTCCTTCATGAAGGCAATACGTGGGTCCTTTGCACGGATTTCCATCACGATCACACCTTCGATGAAGCCTCGCTTCATCATTTGCAGCACCCCCTGATCTTCATCCTGGCCTGACCAGATGTAGAGTCCATAGTTGCGCTCCGTCGTCACAGTGGACGCGCCTTCGATAAACTCCAACTGCAAAGCGGAAAGACCGGCGCTTAGAGCAGGGTAGAGGATGCCGATGGTATGCGTACGCTTACTGCGCAAGGCCTGGCCCAGGGCATGTGGCTGGTAATTCAACTCTTCGATGGCCTGTAAGACCCTGGCCCGAGCCTGCCTGGAGACGGGCCGTTTCCCACTGAGGGTGTAGGAAACCGTGCTGACCGTTACTCCTGCTCTCTTAGCAACATCAACGATAGTAATGCCCACAGGACAACTTCCTTCTTTATGTCAAGGCTGGCGAAAGCGAAACGTTTCTCTATGTGTATTGTAAAGTGTTTCCATTTTGGTTGTCAAGACTTGACTTTCTGGTTCGCTTTGACTATACTCATAAATGTCAAGTATGCGAAACGTTTCGCATGAATAAGAGACAGCAGAGGTTTTTCCTCTCCCGGCTTGCAGGCAGAGCATTTATGAAAGGAGGTTCGTTTTTACACGGATGTTATGTCATCCGTACTCACGGACATCGGTATTTTCCGGGCTATTTCGTAGAATCAGACGACGTTTTCGCCGTTCCATAATCGAGAGCTAATTCCTCCATTAAGGAGTCAGGAGGTTACTCATGCACCTGTTATTTCTTCGCGCAAGAGGTCGCTATGCGTCCTACGCATCGATTTTGAAGCTGGTGGTAAGTTGCGGTATGTTGCTGGCCGCCTGTGGAGGTGGTAGCAGTTCTTCGGGCGCCTCTTCCAATCAAAATTCCAACTCGCCCATCACGGTGTGGGTTGATGCTGATCGTATGACGGCCATCAAAGATTTCGAGCAGGCATTTCCTGACAAGGCCTCGCTGATCAAAGCCGTCGTGGTGGATCGCAATCAGTTCCCGGCCAAGGTACTGCTCGAAAATAATATCAACTCCGGGTGGCCGGATGTGGTCTTCGCCGAGCCTGACCTGGTGGCCCAGGTTTCCGATGCAGCCCATCATTTCCCGCTCGACCTCAGCCCGTATGTCTCTGCCGATATTCAGAAGAACTTTGCCGGCCTGGACGCCTGCCGTGTTAATGGCAAGCTCGTGTGCCTGCGCAACGATCTCGCCCAGTATGTCCTGTGGTACAATGCGCCGCTCATGCAGCAGTTTGGCTATAGCGTCCCGACTACCTGGGAAGATTATCAAGCTCTGGGACTGCGTGTCGCGAAAGAGCATCCAGGCTACATCATCGGCGAATTCGCTGACGCCTTCACTCTCGACGAGTATTTCTGGGGCGGCCAGTGCCCCCTGCACCAGGTCACGGGGGATACCCTGTATACCAACCTCTCGAGTCCCAAGTGCACGCGTATGGCGCAGTTGCTGGACACGTTGCTTCCCACGGGCGTCCTCTCAAGGAAATCCGGTTACTTTGATACAGGCATGACGACCCTGGGGAATGAGAACAAGATCCTGATGCTGCCAGGTCCCTCGTGGATGGCCGAGGCGCTCTTCAAGGGGACCTATTACAAGACCGCGAATCACCAGCTTGCGGCAGCCGCGCCGCTCAAATGGGCAGCGGATACGCAAGCGTATACCGGGGCGCTTGGGGGCGCGGCCTGGATCGTATCGAATCACACGAAGAACGTCCAGTTGGCGGTCGATTTCGTGAAATGGGTGACGACCTCGCCCGTGTACCTGGGACATGCCGCCAATTTCCCTGCCTACTTACCCACGGCTGATGTGTGGTCACAGACGATCGCCAATGACCCGCTGTTTGCCAGCAATCCCTATCCGGTTCTCAAACAGGCTGCCCAGGAACTTGATCCCACGTACAGCTACGTTCGTTTTGATGACCGTACCATATTTGGCACGACAGTGGTGACGCCCGTCGTTACATCGGGAGCAACGATCAGCTCGAAACTCGCCGATTATCAAGCTCAACTGGTAGCCCTCGCCCAGGCTCAAGGCTATCAGGTCACCACTACCGGCCCGTAACTCTGAGAGGCTTTGTCATATGCGGGGTCCAGGTAATCATTACCTGGACCCCGCATATGACAAAGACGAAAGAAGGTTTACATGGATACTCCTATCGCTTCTCCACCCGCGAGTACTCCGGCACTCCCCAAAGAGAAGAGCAGGAGTCGTCGGCGACGGTTGTTCCCAAGAGTGGCTGATATCTTCGTGCTGCCCTATGTGCTCTTTTTGCTGGTCTTTGGGATATTGCCAGGGGTCTACGCGCTGGTACTCAGCTTCGCCTCGTTCCCGAATGGAACGCCGCAGTATTTCGCCGCGGGATTGCAAAACTTTGTGACGGCCTACACGGACTTTCGCTTCGGGACAGCGTTCGCGAATGTCTTTCAGTTCCTGGTCATTTCCGTACCCTTCGGAGTGATCGGCGTCACTGTCATTGCCCTGTTGATTCATGCACGCACAGGATGGTTTTCCCATCTGATGCGCACGATCTATTTTTTACCGGGCGCCGTGGCAGGTCCGACCGTTGTCCTGCTGGCATTGTTCATGTACGATCCGCAGGTCAGCCCATTTCGCGGACTCTTAACCGCATTAGGCATGCAAACAATTGTGGATGTCATCCAGCCCGGGCATATATCGCTGCTCTTCACGCTGCTGGGCTTCTTTGTCGGTGCAGGGGGATGGATCGCGATTTTCTATGGCGGACTCCAGGGAATCTCACACGAGCTTTTGGAGGCGGCCATCATCGATGGGGCCAATGGCTGGCAAATGGCCCTCTGGGTCAAGTTACCACTTATACAGCGCTACGTGGTCTATTTGTTCATCCTCACGTTCGCGGGCAACATTCAGATATTCACCGAGCCGCAGATCATCAGTATCAGCTTCTCGCTGTTTGGCTTCTCCACCATCAGTCCGACCTGGTCGCCGAACCAGCTCAGCTATTACTTTGCCTTCTCCATCGGGAACTTCGGGGCTGCTGCCGCCATTTCGTTGCTGATGGTTGCGATTGGCCTCGTCGGCGCAACATTGATCATCCGGGCCACGGGCTTTTTCAGAACCGATGCCGCCGCGGGCTGACGACAAAGAAAGATAGAAAGGGCAACAACCATATGCTGCGTGGAACGCTTTCTCCATCTCCTACCTTGTGGGCTCGCCTGAGGTATCGCCGCCCGGTTAATGCGGGGAATTCACTGGGGCCGGTGGGTACGCTCGTCCGTTTCTTTGCGCTCTTACTCTGCGGTATCTTCTTTGGTCTGCCGCTCGTCTGGCTGATCCTCGCGCCTACAAAAACGGATGTGCAACTGATACAGAACTTTCCGCTTTCATTGGGGTCGCTTTCAAAGATTGGGGAGGACTGGCAACATCTGCTCTCATTTGATGATGGTGTGATCATCCAGTGGTCGATCAACTCTGTTCTCTATGCGCTTGCGACGCTGGTTCTGGCACTGGCGGTCTCACTGCCCGCGGGCTATGCCCTGGCAACCTCCAGACCCTGGGGTCGCGGTCTTATTCTCTCCCTGACCCTGGTGGCAATGCTCCTGCCGATTTCGGCACTGGTGTTGCCCCTCTTCCTGGAGATGAACGTGGTCCAACTGGTAAATACTCCCTGGTCGGTCATTCTCCCAATGGCATTTTTCCCGTTTGGGGTCTATCTCGCGTTCATTTATTACGCAGTCAGCTTACCAAAAGACTTACTGTCTGCAGCACGCATCGATGGAGCGAATGAATGGCAGCTCTTCTGGTACGTTGGTCTGCCGCTCTCTCGTCCCTTGCTCGGCCTACTGGTATTTTTGAATTTCACGGCCACATGGAACAACTATTTTTTGCCGTTTGTGATGTTGCAGGACACGTCTGTCTATAATCTGCCGGTCGGCTTACAGGCGCTGATGCTAAGCACGCCGGCGCTCCATCCGACCACCAGCACCAATATCCCGATCCATAAAGCCGAGCTGGCGTTAGCCGGGGTGCTGATGGTGCTGCCTGTCGCCATCATCTTCCTCTTCTCGCAGCGCTTCGTGACCAGTGGGGCATTAACGGGCAGTATCAGAGAGTGAACCGTTCAAACAAGCTCATCGCCATCCTCTTGCAAATCAGGATGGCGATGAGTTTGTTTCTTAAGCATTCCGGATAGGCAACTGTGCGTTGGCACGCAGGTAGAGTGGAATACAATCCAATGGTGCCTCAGCCACGATGCGCTGACCGCCGTCAAAGGTTTGCCCACTCCAGGCATCGGTCCAGGTGGTTCCAGTGGGGAGGTAGACCTCGCGACGGCGTGCCCCTGCCGTCAAGACCGGGGCCACCAGCAGATCCGGGCCGAAGAGAAACTGATCATCAAGGGTTGCGCATGCCTCATCCCTCGGAAAATCGAAGAACAGCGGGCGCATCGGCGGTATTCCTTTCTCGTGGGCGAGCTGCATTTGCTCCAGGGTGTACGGGCGTAATCGCTCACGAAGAAAGAGGAGGTCTTTGATGATCGCGTACGCTTCATCACCGAAAGACCAGACCTCATTTGGTCCACCAGTGCCTGGCATCGTTGACTCCCCTGGTTCCGCAACGCGATAGCCGTGCAGTCGGAACAGTGGACAGAATGTGCCATACTGGAACCAGCGGATGAGCAGTTCGCGAAAAGCAGGCGACTCAGGTTCACCCCCGTAGAAACCGCCTATATCGGTGGTCCACCAGGGAATGCCGCTCAGACCGATATTCAAACCCGCACAGACCTGTGCCTGGAGCGCTTCAAACGTACTGTTGATATCGCCCGACCAGACTGCCGCGCCATAGCGCTGGCTGCCTGCCCAGGCAGAACGGCATAAATTGAGGATAGCTGTCTCACCGGCCTCGCACATGCCCTCGTAGAAACCACGTTCATGCAGCAGAGGATACGCATTGGCGATAGCCAGTCCGTTCCCCAGGTGGAAGCGTAAGTTATCCGGGTCCATGGGGAACATCTCTGGTTCGCACGCGTCAAGCCACCAGATCTTAATTCCAAGCCGGTAGTAATGCTCACGGACCTGCTCCCAGATGAATTGTCGTGCCTCAGGATTGGTCGAATCATAATAATGCACGGAAACTGGCCCTTCGGGGCGGCTGTCCCAGAAGCTCATCAGTGCTGGAAGTCCACGTTCGGTGCGTATGAGCAAGCCACGTTGCTGCATAATGAGAAAGTTTTCGCTCAGGGGATTGATGCTGGGCCAGATGGAGACCATCAACTTGACGCCCATATCCTCCAATTCGGCTACCATCCCTGCTGGATTCGGCCAGAAATCTGGATCGAAGCGCCAATCTCCTTGCAGTGTCCAGTGGAAAAAGTCGATGACAATCACCGAAAGTGGCAGGCCTCGCTGTTTATATTCGCGCGCGACCGACAGGAGTTCATCCTGGGTCCGGTAGCGCAGCTTACATTGCCAGAAGCCGGCTGCCCATTCAGGAAACTCAGAGGGATGGCCGGTCGCATCGGCGTAATGTTCCATAATCTCGGCCGGGGTAGCACCAGTGGTGATCCAGTAATCGAGTTGCGGCGTTGCCTGGGCAACCCAGCGTGTTCCGTTGTTGCCCAATTCGACACGGCCAATACCCGGGTTATGCCATAGAAAGCCATAACCCCGGCTGGAGAACAGAAATGGAATAGACACTTCGGTATTCCGCTGTACCAGGTCGATGGTACAACCCTTCTGATCGAGCAATCCGTGCTGGTGTTGTCCTAGCCCGTAGAACCGCTCACCATCGTAGGCCCGGAAGCGAGCCTCCAGGTGAAACAGGTCGCTATGTACAGCCTTAAAGGAGCGCGGAGGCAGACGGGTGGCACGTAATGGCTGCTCCTCTGCCAACAGTTCAGCGCCGCTGGCTGTGTTGGAAAAACGGATGATCCCCTCCGGAGAGATGCTGGCTGTAAGAGCGCCATTGTGTATAGTCGCACCCTCTTCCCCGATGGTGATCTGCGTGTCCGTCTCCGCAGGAGGATACAGGATACTCAATAGGTCGTCGCGAATTCCCGTACTGACTGTTGCGCGCACTCGCAGGCTATCGCGCCCCCACGGGGCGATTTGCACTAACTCGTGGTTCTGTTCCCAGAGTAACATGTTCTTTTGTTGACGAAATCCTTGCATACTACCAGCCGCCAATTCATTTTTTATAGTGAGGACTGTACAGTCTGTGGGTCACCAATGAAAGCACAATCACGACACCGTAGATGAACTGTGTCCAGTAGCCAGTGAGGCCGGCGGCTACGATGCCAGACTCGATGAAACCAACCGTGAAGGCCCCAACGATAGCTCCTGCGACGGTGCCGACGCCTCCAATCCCAGCGGTGCCTCCTACAAAGATTGCCGCCAGCACAATCAACAGGTAGCCGTCTCCGACTGTGGGGTAGAAGTTGTTATTGATCAGAATCGCCAGAACACCCACAAAGCCCGAAGCGAGCCCAACGAACACAAAACTGGCCATTTTGACCAGACGAACGTTGATGCCCATCTCCCGAGCCGATTCCGGGTTGTCGCCGACGAAGCGAACGTATGCACCGAATTTGTGGTAGGTGAAGAGCACTACTCCGAGGGTGGCAAAGCCGGCCGCCCAGAGCATCTGCACCGGGATGATGCCGATCTGTCCCACGAACACATTGTGGAAGGACGTAGGCTGCAGGAACGCCAGGGGAACGCCAGTCCCATTGGTAATAATCTGGATGAAGCCCCGCCAGAAAAAGTTCATACCTAGCGTGACGATCAGCGACGAGAGCCCGAAATAGGCCACCAGTATGCCGTTGATGATCCCGGCAACGCCGCCAGCAAGAATCGCCAGCACCAGGCACAGGTAGGGGTTCCAGCCGGCCAGGACGAACTCGCTGAACACCAGGGCTGCCACGCCCACAACCGAGGCGAAAGAGAGATCGATTTCGCCCGACACGACCACGAACACCAACGAGACAGCAAGAATGATATAGATCGGCAGGGAAATAAAGACCGCAGTATAAGACAGGCTGTTGAGCCACACCGAGGGGCTAGCAATGGTAAACGCCAGCATCATGAGCACGAAGAAAGCTAGAGCGCTGGCTAATTCTCGGTACTGGCTAAGGAGCGACATCGCTCTCCTTGGTCGACGGGTCAGTTGTTCCTGCGGAGGCGCCTTCTGGTCGATGATCATGCTGGTGACCTCCTGTCTGTTTGCGATAAGGATGTCTCGTTTGTCTCCTCCAGCGAGATGTCATCAATGGCGCCGCCCTTGCGGGCTAGAACCTCTTTACCCTTGGCCAGGTCCTGCATTAGCTCCGTGAGCTCGATGGCGGAAATACTCTCCTTGTCCATTTGGGCCGCAATCCGCCCACGATCCACAATGACAATGCGATCAGCGACCTGGTGCGAATGGAAGATGTTATGTGAGATGAACAGGACTGCGGAGCCTTCCTGGCGGGATCT
>DAHVFL010000087.1 GCA_027316975.1 Chloroflexota bacterium
GTCCGGACCACCGACCGGCAAGGGCGGTGAAGCGCGCTGCAAATGGTGTAGCCGGTTGATACAGGGGTGCGGCTGCTTCTGGTGAATGCTGGGTCTGTAAGTGAACGGCCCCGGCTTCTTGCGAGGTGAGCGAGGAGAGGACTTCAGGATGGATCTGCCGCAGGGCTATCTTCGCCGCCTCGCGCACACATGGGTCCTCATTCTCGTCGTGCAGGATAGCAACCAGTGGCTCGACCGCCGTTCGCTCAGCGAGTATCCCCAGGGTTAATGCAGCGACCTCGCGCACGTGCCAGGCCGGATCATGGAGGGCCTCCACTACTCGCCCGACCGGCGCGTGTTCTCCTGCCATGCCAAGCGCCTGTACTGCCGCCGCGCGCACAGACTCATCCTCGTCATGTGAGGTCGCGAGAAGCGCTTCAATCAGCATTTGCTCGCCGGATTCGCTGAATGCGCCTGATTTTCCCATCTCACCCAGCGTTCGGGCTGCCGTTGCACGCTCGTGCCAGTCGGGATTGTGTAAAGCAGTGCTGCATTGCTCTATTTGAGTGACCATGCTCTCCTCTTGTTGCAGAATCGTCTGCCCTGCTCGCAGGCGCTTCAGCACGGATGGAATGAGTGTGGCCGGAGCGGAAACTTCCCTTACAGATGCGCCGGTACTGGTTATCAAGCGTTGTTGGTTGGAATGGTCGTCCATAGGTTCATCTCATCTCGTTCTGCCGGGTCGCCAACGCTTTACGTAGGAGTTGTATGCCGCGATGCACATGGGCTTTGACCGTGCCGGTTGGCAACTGAAGCAGCCCGGCGATCTCGGCATAGCTCAGTTCCTCGAAGTAGTGCAGGTCGATGGTCAATCGGTACGGCTGTGGAAGCGCAGCCAGCCGCATTTCAAGCTCATCCCTCCATTCATGCCAGTAGACCTCCATATCGGGTTCTATCGACGCATCCTCTATCTCAAGGCATGGACCATCCTCCGACAGGTCGAGCGGTGCTAAGCGCGGCGCAAACTTACGGGCCTGATTGCGGAAGACGTTCAGTGTGATCTTGTACAACCACTGCTGTATATGAAGCGTCTCTATGCGAGGAGCAGGGTAGCTCTTGAGCGCGTGATACGCGCGGAGAAACGCCTCCTGAACAATATCTTCAGCGTCCTGAGCGTTGCCAGTCTGGCGCAAAGCAAAGGCGTACAGTCGATGCTGGTACACCGACATGAACTGTTCAAAAGAAGAATCCAGCTTACTCGCCAGCAGCGCTGGCAAGGCCTGTTCTTGCTGCTCCATATTTGCCCTATCCCCACTGGTATTTGACGCTTCCATAGAGTAAAACACAGAAAAGGGTAAAGGTGTTGCGGGGCTTCAATGTGGCGAGGCATATTCTGGTACCCTGACGGAAAAAAGTTGTTTGATCTATATGTTAAACTGTGTACGATGCCATACTCACTCATTACACAGGTCTAAGCTTAACAGTATTAGCTACCTGGCAGGAGCCAATCAATGAACAAAGAGGACATCGAAAAATACTTGCGTATGCTTGGACAAGAATTACTTCAGCTGCAGGTAACTGGTGAAATATTGCTCGCGGGCGGAGCAGTAATGTTACTCAAAGTACAAAATCGCGAAGTAACCAAAGACATTGATGCCTACTTTAATCCAGAGCACGCTGATATCATTCGGGAAGCAATCAAAGTAATCGCCGATAGAGAGGGTTTAACATACGACTGGATTAATGATGGCGTAAAGGGCTTTTTTTATACACAACCACCTGTGGAACAATGGGCTGAGTTCCCAGGCTTACGGATTTATACGCCAACATTGGATTACTTACTCGCCATGAAATTGGTCGCCGGGCGTCCCCAGGATATCGCGGATATTAAGGCTCTGGCTCATGAACTAAATTTGTCAAGCTCTGAAGAAGCGCTCGCTATAGTGAAAAAATACGTACCCGAACAACTTTTAGTTCCCAGAATAGAATATATGATCGATGAAATCTTCGAGTAACGTTTTCTCGCTTGAGATGCAGAAAGAACTGAGAGATGGCAACGCCACCGTATCACTGGCATAGACAAACTATTCAAGAAACCTTCGAGCGTATTAGCGCAAAAGATACTACGACTCCCTGGGTCGCGATAGGTGATTTTCTGGACGATTGGCGGAGATCGGCAGTCGAGCATCGACGTGAGTTAGTGACCGAGCCAATAGCTCCAGCTTCCACACCCGAATTGCACCGGTGGGCAGCGTTCTGCGCCGCTATGGTTGAATGGCTGTGCTGGCAGGATGGCCTGTTATTCCCTGAATGGACGAGTCAAGCAAGCTATAGATTACCAGACCCCTGGTTTCTCTATAAAGGCTGGAAACTACGAGCCTGGCAGTTGGCGACAACGCCCACACCTTTCAGGATGCGCAACATTTTTGGCGGCGACCGGATGCTTGACCGGGTCTAACAGGTGTAAGCATTGATTGGTGCCTGCTTGCCCCTCTCACATGGTTATGCGATACTGTCTGTATCGCAAGATAGAGGATAGCCTGAACAGAGTAGAGGACATTCGTATGCAAGATCGCCACTCTCTCGATAAAGCGCAACAACCGGCATCCATCGATGATATGGAACCTGAAGCATTTCGCGCCTATGCCCACCAGGTAGTTGATTGGATTGCCGATTATCTTAGCAATGCGGAATCGTACCCGGTACTCGCGCAAACCGCGCCGGGCGATATTCGCCGGGTCTTGCCTGCGCAAGCGCCCGCTCAGCCCGCTTCAATGAGCAACATTCTCGAAGATTTTGAGCGCGTCATCATGCCGGGTATCACGCACTGGAACGTACCAGGTTTTCTGGCCTATTTTGCGAACACCGCCTCCGGTCCCGGTATCCTGGGCGAGATGCTTACAGGCGCGCTCAACGTCAACGCCATGCTATGGCGCACTTCACCCGCCGCCACCGAGCTGGAACAGGTTACGCTCGACTGGCTGCGCCAGATGCTCGGACTGCCCGACCCGCTCTTTGGCGTCATCAACGATACCGCCTCGTCAGGTGTATTGTACGCCCTGGCAGCCGCGCGCGAAGCGCTGCCGTTGCATATTCGCAAGGATGGTATGGCTGGTCGGAAAGATGTGCCGCGCCTGCGCTACTATGCCTCGCAGGAGGCGCATTCTTCGGTTGAGAAAGCAGGGATCGTGCTGGGCATCGGGCAGTCTGGCCTGCGCAAGATCGGCATTGACGACCAGTTCCGCATGGATGCCGCGCAACTGGAAAAGGCTATCCGGCAAGACATAGCGGAGGGCTGGCAACCATTCGCTGTCGTCGCCACCATTGGCACGACCTCAACAACCAGCATCGACCCTGTGCCGTCCATTGCCAGCATTTGCGAACGCTACGGATTGTGGCTGCACGTTGATGGCGCATACGGCGGCTCTGCTGCCGTAGACCCCGAGATGCAGTGGGTGCTGGCGGGCTGCGAGCGCGCCGATAGTCTCATCCTCAACCCGCATAAGTGGCTCTTTACCCCTATGGATTGCAGCGTCCTCTATACGCGCAAACCAGACGTGGTGAAAGCTGCCTTCAGCCTGGTGCCGGAATACCTGCGCAACACCGAAAGCGTCGGGGACGAAGTACCGAACCTGATGGACTACGGCACCTCGCTGGGCCGCCGCTTCCGTTCGCTCAAATTGTGGATGATCCTGCGTTATTTCGGCCAGCAGGGACTGGCGGCGCGAATCCGTGAGCACATCCGGCTGGCGCAGCTTTTCGCGCACCGGGTAGACGACTCCCCCCATTTTGAACGTATGGCTCCCACGCCCTTCAGTACTGTATGTTTTCGCGCCCATCCACAGGGGATAGACGACGAGCAACACCTGGAAGCATTGAACGAACGCATCATGAGCAACATCAACGAGGCGGGTCGTTTCTTCCTGTCGCATACAAAACTGTATGGTCATTTTACCATGCGTGTTGCCATTGGCAATCTGCGCACCAGCGAGCAGCATTTGAGTGCATTATGGGACGATTTACAAACTCTGCTTGCAACTCATCTGAATACGTGAGGCATGGTTATGAACACACCTCCGAGCCTGAAAGACGGCCCCATCTATCTCGATTACAATGCCACGACACCGGTTGACCCGGCAGTTGTGGAGACTATGTTGCCCTACCTCTCTTTGCATTTCGGCAACCCATCCAGCTCGCATCGCTACGGCCATCGGGCGCATGAAGCCATCGACAGTGCCAGATTACAGGTTGCGAACTTACTCGGTTGCGCGCCGGATGAAATCATCTTTACGAGCGGCGGCTCGGAAAGCGATACCCTGGCGATTCGCGGTATCGCGCTGGCAAGAAAAGAACAGGGCAACAATATCATCACACAGGTCACGGAACATCCCGCTGTGCTGAACACCTGCCGCGCGCTTGAACGCCTGCACGGCTTCCGCGTCACCTACCTGCCAGTCGATGAATACGGGCGCGTCAATGTGGCTGATGTTGAAGCGGCTGCAGGGGACTCAACCGTATTAATTACAATTATGCACGCCAATAATGAAACCGGCACGTTACAGCCGCTGCGAGAAATCGCCGAGATCGCGCACAGGCATGGAGCACTGCTGCATTCCGACGCGGCGCAATCGGCAGGTAAAATTCCCACGCTTGTAAACGACCTGGGAGTTGACCTGTTGACTATCGCGGGACATAAGCTGTACGCGCCTAAAGGCATCGGAGCGTTGTATGTCCGGCGCGGGCTGCAACTTGAACCGGTCATTTACGGCGGAGGTCAGGAGTCCGGGCGCAGGGCAGGCACGGAGAACGTGGCTTATATAGTGGCATCAGGCACAGCTTGCGCGCTGGCACATGAACAATTACCGGAGAGCCTGTCTCGCCTGCGTCACTTGCGAGATGATTTGCAACGTCATCTTGAACAGGAGTTGCCCGGTCGCATACACTTGAACGGGCATGAAAGCCAGCGTCTTCCCAATACTCTCAATGTCAGCGTGGAAGGGGTGATAGGCGAAGAGGTACTGGCAGCTCTACCGGAGATCGCCAGTTCCACCGGTTCGGCCTGTCACGAGGGAAACACAGACCCATCGCCTGTGTTGATGGCGATGGGTCGCCAGCGCGAAGCCGCATTGGGCGCGCTGCGGCTCACACTCGGTCGCTGGTCAACCGAAGAGGAAGTCGAGCAGGCCGCGAGATTGCTCGCCAGAAGTATAGACGCTCTTTCGCGCAAGCGGTAAAATAGAGAGTACGAAGATATCGCAACGGCGACCTGGTTTAATCAAAAACAACAGTGACGAAGGAGCAAGTTAACCATGACCACCAGCGATTCCCGGAAGCACTTCCCGGCTCCCAATGCCCTCGAGCACCCGGAGCTTGTCGCGTACCGGGCAGAGTTTCCCATCTTGCAGCGCAAAACCTATTTGAATAGCTGCTCGTTGGGCGCGCTCTCCACTCGCTCGATGCAGGGGATAGCAACGTTCATGGAGATGTGGAACGATTGGGGCGCCCACGCCTGGTATGAAATCTGGCTGGGGGAGATAGCCAAAACGCGCGAGAAGTTTGCCTCGCTCATCGGGGCGCAACTTCACGAAGTCGCCATTGCGCCAAACGTTTCGACTGCTCTCACGTCAATTGCGACCGCGCTGGATTACAGCAAGCGCAACAAAGTGATTATGGCCGACATGGATTTTCCCACGCTGGCCTATCAATGGCTGGTCAAAGAACGCCTGGGGATCGAAAGCCAGTTTGTCAGCAGCCCGGACCGCATCCATACGCCGCCGGAACTTTTCGAGGACGTGGTGGATGATAGAACCGCGCTGGTGGCTACCTCGCGTGTCTTTTACACCAGTGGCTATATCCAGGATGTGCGCGCAGTCGCTGATATCGCGCACAAGCACGGCGCTTACATACTGATCGACGATTACCAGGGAACAGGCCAGATTCCTATGGATGTTGTAGGCATGGATATAGATTTTCTGGTGACAGGCACGCTGAAATGGCTGATGGGCGGTCCCGGACTGGCGCTGGTCTACATTCGCGAGGGGCTGATACCGCACTTGCTGCCAACCACGAGCGGCTGGTTCGGACATCGCGAGCAATTCCAGTTCAAGACGCGCGAATTTGAGTTCCGCGACGATGCCGCCAGGATTGAGATGGGGACACCCTCAATTCCAAGTATTTACGCAGCCAATGGCGGGCTGGATATCATCAAAGAGATCAGTGTTGAAAGCATCTGCGAACGCACGCGCTACCTGACCAATGATCTGATCGCGCGCGCGAGAGAGAATGGCTGGCCGGTCCACGCGCCACAGGAGCCGGAACGCCGCAGTTCCATCGTCATGCTCGGATTGGAACGTCCTGATGAGATCGTCAAAGGGCTGGTGGCTCGCAATATCATCACCGACTATCGCCCCGGTCTGCTGCGCGTCTCACCCTATTTCTACAATACCATCGAAGAAAATGCCATCGTTATCGACGCTATCTCGGAAATACTCGCAAGTAGGAAATGAGGAGCTTTCATCGAAAGGAAGGATTCTATGCTCTGTCCTGAATGCCGGGCCAATTGCTCGACTGAAGATGTTTTTTGTCGCCGTTGTGGAGCCGACCTCTCCATTCCATCAACCAGCCTTGTGCCGTTCACCTCTCATCTTCCCGTGATCGCGCAACACCCACAGTTGCCACGGCTGGCAGCAGGTGTTGGCGCGCTGGCGGTTGGTTTTGGTCTGGAGTTATTGCGGCGCAATCTGTTGGCGCGCTTCGATAAGCCGGTTCGTTCCGCTTCGAGGGCTTTGACGCCTCAAACGATTCTGGGCCTAAAAGATGCCTTCACGCAACAACAGACAAGTATGACGAAACCGCCAAAGGGGTTTGCTATAGAAGAAACTGCTATCTATTTTTATCGCGTCACACGACGTGTAAAATAAGCGCGAGTAAGGTAGAGATGAGAAACGATGGCATTATTATTACGTGAAGAAGATGTACATGCTGTATTGACCATGAGCGATACTATCAGGGTAGTAGAGGAGGCTTTCGTTGCGCTAGCTCAGGATAAAGCAATCAATCGTCCGCGTATCCGTATGCTTGAAGAACATGGTGTGATGCATCTACTGGCCGCATCCGTGCCATCGATGGAAGTGATGGGCTATAAAACCTATACGGTCTTTCGCTCCGGTATGCGCTTTGTGGTCATGCTCTTTAGCACACATAATGGTCAACTACTCTCCATAATCGAAGCAGAATGGTTGGGAACCATGCGTACTGGCGCGACCAGCGCAATCGCCACCAACTACATGGCGCGACCAGAATCATCGATCGTTGGGCTGATAGGCGCAGGGCAGCAGGCTATGATGCAGCTCATCGGGGTGTGTACTGTACGCAAGATCTCCCAGGTAAATGTCTACAGTCGCAACTTGCCTGCGTGCGAGAAGTTCTGTGAAAAGATGTCGCACGGCCTGAAAATTCCAGTGCGACCCGTAGCCAACCCGCGCGAGGCTATCGAAGAAGCGCATATTGTGATTACTGCCACGACTTCATCGACGCCCGTTTTCCCCGGCGAGTGGTTGAAAGCCGGCTGCCATATTAACGCTATCGGCTCTAACTGGGCCAGCCGCCGCGAACTGGACCTGACAACTCTGCAACGCTGCGACCGTATCGTCACCGATTCATGCGAGCAGGCTAAGCTAGAAGCTGGCGATCTGATTATTCCGGCGGACGAGGGACTGTTCGACTGGAACAGCGTGCATAACCTGGCAGACCTGGTCGAGAGTAATATTCAGCTTCGCCAATCAGCAGACGAGATCTCCCTGTACAAAGGTGTTGGTATCGCTCTTGAAGATATCGCTACCGCCTCGCTGGTCTATCGCCTCGCGCGAGAGCGCAGCCTTGGCTCTGAGTTGAACCTGTTGTCGTAGGATATGTATCATGCAAAACGCGCGACGATTTTCCTTTCTGCGCACGCTCTGGCTGTTCGTGTCCTTGCCTGCCGTCCTTTCGGCCTGCGCGTCTTCCGTTGGCATTTTCGCCTCTGGTACCTGGCAGGCTGGCACGTTGCAACAAGCACATATTCGCTCTTTCGCGGTTGATCCCAGGAACGCGCAAAATGTGTATGCCGGGGACGCCCAAAATGGCGTTTTTGTCAGCTCCGACGGCGGCATACACTGGAAACAACAGCAGAACGGTCTACCGCCTGGAGCAACTATCAACGCTCTCGTCTTCGACGACCCCGGCAAGAAGCTATATGCGGCCAGCGACGCCGGTGTGTATGTCAGCGCGGATGGCGCAAAAAGCTGGACGAAAGTCGCTGGTCTCCCTCAAGACAAATATACCGCTATTGCTTTTGACCTCAAAAAAGCGCAAAGCATCTACGTGGGAAGCGAGCAACATGGCGTCTATGCCAGTTCGGATAGCGGCGCGACCTGGTCAGCCGCCACTAGCGGGTTGCCTGCACATCTTGCCATTCACGGGTTAGCCTTTGATTCAGACGCGCACCAATTGTGGGCCGCTACAAGTATGGGGGTCTATCGCTCGCCAGATGATGGCGCAAGCTGGCAGGCGTTGAATACCGGACTGCCTGCCGGTATTACTGTCTATACCGTCTTACCCGCATCCATTGAGGGAGGCGCGCAAGGTTTGATCTACGCGGGTACAAACAAAGGGTTCTTTCTCTCGCGGGATGCCGCAGCACACTGGCAAACCAGCCAGGTTCCGCTCACCGGCGTCAGCATTTATAGCGTGCTTATCGATATCCACACCGCCACGACGGTGTATATCGCCACCAACATAGTAGGGGTTTTACGCAGTACTGATAGTGGAGCAAATTGGGGAAGTGTTGCGTCGGGTCTGCCTTCCCATCAAACCGTGTATGCGATAGCGCAGGGCGCAGCAAATTATGATCAACTGTTCGTGGCTATCAATAATATCTATCTCTACCCAGGCACAAATAGTATCTTCGACCCGACACGCCTGCTCCCATTCTTGTTAATCATAGCGTTCTTCTATCTCCTGATCCGGATAACTACACGCCGGCGCCATGCATCTCGCACTATGCGCAAGCCCGAACGCATCATCAAGCCAGAAGATGCGCCTTCGTCTGGCGAAACGCATAAGCTTCCGGCAAGCAGCGAGCACAAGAGCGACAAGAGCGGACAGGATATATAGCTCAGCTATGCCCCCTGAACAAGAGTGTCACTTTTCCATAAGCCAGTGCAGGACGGAGCGGATATTTTCTTCGTGTCCTTGCGCGTAGAAAGTACGATCAATTCCCTCGTTGGTGCGCGCAAACACTTCATCAAATGGATAGTTGATCAACGTGGAGGCGTTTTCAAGCTCATCATCCGCCGGGCGGTGCTTCTGCAAAAGTAGCAGGGAGCGGCGTTCAATTTCGCGCACATACTGGAGGTTGTCAGCAACAAGTTGCGGACTGGTCGATTTTCCATGCGAACACAGTACGCGCTCAGCTTGCAAGGCCACCAGTTGTTCCAGCGTGGTAAACATGTCCGGCACACAACGCTGGTCATCCATAAGTGGCAAGGGGTACTCCACGGCATCAAAAGCCAGTAACAACCGTAATGCTGGAATCCACGCGACAATCTGGTCTGGATGATGTCCCGGAGCCGCTTTCAGTTCAATGGTCAGATCACCACCGTGAATAACCATGCTTTTAGTAAAGGTGATAGTAGGTGGTACCAGCCGCACCTCGCGAAAGAGCGCACAGCTTTGCTGAAACTCCGCCAGTTCGTCCGCCGCCTCTTGCGATAGCAGACGTGTCCGGCAATAATCGTGCGCGATGATTGGCGCGTTCTGTTCGTCCGTGAAGTAGGCATTGCCCCAGGCGTGATCCCAATCGGCATGGCTATCGACGCAAAGTACCATGCGTCCCGCCAGTTCGTCTGTCACGAAGCTCATCATTGCGACCACATCTGCCGGGCAGAGCATGGTATCCAGCACTACCACGTATCGCTCGGTGATAATGACATAAGCATCGACTTCCATACCTTCATAGTCACCTGTTGCATCAAAGACGCGGCGGAACACGCGCACACGCTCATCATCGCTCATACTGGGGACAGGGAAAAGTTGCGCTTTGGACACGTGATTTCTCTTTCACTCTCAATGATGAGCGCCAATAAAGGCCACCACCAGGTATATTACGAACAACATAATACAAATGAGCAGAATTGTACCGTAGCAGGTCAATGTCCAGGCGCGGCGCGTATTCAGCGCCTGCCGCAATTGCTCCTCCATATCGGGAGGATCGAAATGCATGTCGGGGCAAAACTCGCGGATACGGGGCAACATGTCGCGAAAATCACGCGCATTCGACATGCCTTCCGCCAGTATAACTGTAGTATCATCATTAAGGTCCGCCATTAAGACCAGTTTGGATGGATTGGGATCGCCCGGCGCTAATATCAGCCTGCTGATCGATTCCAGGCGCAGGCGTATCTCCTGGCCCTCTTCAACGCCAGTCACAGCCAGTTCACCGGCATACAGACGCAACTCTTTGCCAATGCCAAAGCGCACTACTTTTACAGGCGCTCTCGAGACATCTTGTTCTTCACTCATGTGTCAACTCAATATATTCTTTCAAATTTTCGTTTTCGGACGCTATTGATTGTACAGCATCCGGGGAATATCGTCGATAGCTTGACTGGCATGAGACAAAGTCACTAAAAAGTTGAGGTTCACTTGACAAAGGCGGGTACGCAACATAGAATTGTGTCAATGTACTTGAGAGAGCAAACAACCAGGGAGCGCAACGGATTTTTATGGCTCACGTCGGCCTACTCGAAGATAACCCGGTCATAGCCAGGCTTACTGCCACCATGCTAAATTATACCGGGCACCATGTAACCATTTACGAACATCCGAGGGATTGTTTGAAGGCTCTGTCATTAACAAATATATACCATACTTCGCCGTCTACGTATGGGTCGAATAGAGACATTATGCTGCCCGTCGAACTGCTCATTCTTGATCTTCATCTTCCTGACATCGGCGGCTTTCAAATACTTGAGATGATTCAGAATAACAACCATACACGCTCTCTCCCGCTGATATTCTGCACAGCAGCGACCGCGCGTGAAATTGATTATGCCCTGCGACTCGCTCCCCAGGCTTACCTGATTGAAAAACCATTCAAAATGGAGACCCTCTTGTCCGCGGTATCTAACATTTTGCAGGCACAATAAGCACAGACATTGCTTTTTGTGATACAATGAGTGTCAATCTCATTGAGTCATCGCCTCGCACGCGCTCCATTGAGTGGGTTTCACAGGAAAGTGCTAGACCAATTATGACAATAGAGGATAAAGACGCACAGGCGTTGGATGCCTACTCGAACGCAGTGACCGGTGCCGCTGAACGAGTTGGGCCTGCGGTTGTGCGTATTGATATAGAGCGCGAGGGCGGGCGCATTGCGAGAGTCTTCGGCGGCGGCTTAGGCTCCGGTTTCATCTTCGCTTCGGATGGTCAGATTCTCACCAACGCCCATGTTGTGGCCCATGCGCGGCACATTCGCGTGACGCTCGCGGATGGCCGCACCTTCAACGCTGGACTGATCGGCAGCGAGCCGGAGGTCGATGTTGCCGTGCTGCGCGTCGGCGCAGATCGCCTGCCAGTGGCGGAACTGGGCCGTTTCCCCCTGAAGGTAGGGCAACTGGTCATCGCCGTTGGCAACCCCTACGGACTGAACTGGACCGTTACTGCCGGAGTAGTCAGCGCCCTGGGCCGCACCCTGGAAGCGCCGGGCATACGCAAGTTGACCAATCTCATCCAGACGGATACCTCTATAAATCCCGGTAATTCTGGTGGCCCACTGGTAGATAGTCAGGGGCGCGTGGTTGGCATCACCACCGCTATGATGCCGATGGCCCAGGGACTCGGCTTCTCCATTCCGTTAGATACCGTGAAGTCAGCCATTGCTCAAATCAATAAGAGACGCGAAACGCCCTCGGGCAGGGTAACACTCGGCGTTGGAGGCATGCGCGTGCGACTGGATGATACATTGCGGCGCAGTCTCAATCTTTCACAACACTATGGCATGGAACTGCTCGAAATTCGACAAAACGGACCGGCGGATACGGCTGAGCTGAAACACCTCGATATCATCATTTCGGCCGCGAGCGAACCAGTCACCGAGCCGCAAGACCTGCAGCGCATTGTGCGGCGTCACCTCGCCGGCGAGAAAGTCCCGGTGAACTTCCTGCGGGGAGGAAAGCAGCGCAAAGT
>DAHVFL010000088.1 GCA_027316975.1 Chloroflexota bacterium
CCAATAGCCATCCTTACGGGTTCACGATGGACAAATCCGGCACCATCTGGTTTGTCGAGAACAACACGATGAACATAGCGAGCTTCACCCCGACTACCAGTGGCAAGGTGACGATCAAAGAACACGCCGTCGCTCCAATGAACAATCCGCACCTGATCACCTCCGATGCATCAGGAAACATCTGGTACAGCGAGGGATTTTCGGGTGATATCGGTGAGTTCATCCCCAAAACCGGTGCGCATAAGAATATCAGTGTCACACCGCCCAATACGTCAACGCACATCTCCGGTATAGCCGTTGACAGCAAGGGGCGCATCTGGTTTGACGATTCGTTGAGCGCGCGTGTGGGCTACTACAATCCGGCCACCGGCACCACCAAAACCCTGACACTCTCGAACACGAATGCGCATCCCTACAACGGCCTGGGCGTAGACACATCGAACAATACCTGGTTTACAGAAGAATTTGGCGGGCCGACCGGTTCGTTGGGTGAGGTACCAGCAGGTACCATTTAGTCCCTGGTTTTCTTGCCGCTTATGAAGGCGGGCCGACAAGAAGATGCAGTGGGCTGGTCGCCATTTGTGACCGGCCCACTGTATCTTCTATTTTTAGAAGCACGAGGCAAAGAGCATACAGAGAAGCGTAGACCAAGTCAGGCTATGGTATTCTAGCTACCGGCGTGGTACAGTAAGTATCGAACACAATCCTGACCACCACTAGCGAGGAGCAATTTATATCATGGCAGATAGGAGCAATCAGAGGCCAAAGAAGTCTCCTATTTTGGGACAGGGTCACGGACTCTCGGATGTCGAGGGGGCCATGATCCAGCAGATGATTCGCGAAGGGTCGAACTCTTCGCGCCAACTCTCTATTCCAGAGCAGGACCTGGCGCAGGAAGCCACCACACACTTGAGTCCAGAGGCGGAGATGGTGATCGAGGCCAGTAGAGCGCGTGACATACTGCACATGTTTAACCGAGATTACCTCTACGGCCAGGGGCGTTTCGACGAATACCGGGACGGACTGCTGCTCAAATGGGGTGATGGCTATTCGCGCAAGCATATCTGGCTCAGCGTTGCGGAGGGCAAGCTGCTGTTCGAGACCAGCCATACTAAGCAGTGCGACAAGCCGTACTGCAATGGCACGCATCATGTGCTGTCGCGAGAACACTATACCAACCTGAATATCGTGAACTCGGAACTGGCCGAGCTATTCCGGCGACCCGTCTATGAACCGCCGGACGATTAGAGAGAAGTTATCCTGTTGACAACCATACTTGCCTTAGAAAAAGATCTCTTCTTCGCTGTGAAGATGCGTGACACGCTGCGTCATCACGACATGGTAGTGAAAACGGCGCGCACATTGTCCATTTTTGAGCAGGGTTTGAGCGCAGAAGGCGCGGAGAAACCCGCGCTGGTGATCGTTAATACCGCCACGACCGGCATAGACTGGGAGGCGGCTATTCGTCAGGCACGCGCTGCTGGTTACCCGGTGCTGGCCTTCGGCTCCCACATGGATTTAGAGGCACGCGCAAAGGCTCTGGCAGCGGGAGCGCAGCGCGTGGTTGCCAATTCCAAATTCAGCAGCGATATGCCCGGTCTGGTGAAGCGCATAATGGCGGAACCGGACGCTGTTGATGTGAGCGAAGCTGAAGAAGATTCGTAAAGATTGCTCTGGTCAGGGCGATATTCAGCTCTTCATTAACCTGCGGCGTTCCATTTTAACCGGTAGACCCAGGGTAGTGTTAGCAACTTCTGGCTAGACGCGCGTTTCTGATAGCGCATGGTTTGCGGGCGATAGGTCCAACGGTAGTGAAGAAAATCTTTGCGAGAGCGGAAGGAGGGATGCGGACGGTAGCGCGTGTTTTGATAATGCGGACGATAAGCAAAACGTCTGCTCATGCATGCTCCTTTTTTGTCAGACAGTAGACAAGATAAAGAGGACTTCCACAAGTAATACGTATGAAAGTCCTCTTTGTTCTCACAAGCATGTGCCTTTTCGTTCTGTTGTGACGATTCAGCGATGCCGGAAGTGATCGTTAGGAATTAATGCCCACAGCCACAGCTGCGCGCTTCGCTACTGGCTTCGGCAGTTTTGAAGGAATGCCCGCAGCCACAGCTCGAAACGGCGTTGGGGTTATTGACGGTAAAGCCCGCTCCCATCAAGCTATCGACGTAGTCGACTTCGCTGCCATTAATGTAGCTGACACTCATTTCGTCAACGAGCACTTTGAACCCCTGTTGCATAATGACGGTATCGCCATCCTGCTCTTCATCGAGGGTCATGCCATACTGGAGACCAGAGCAACCGCCACCCGCAACAAAGATGCGCAGTCCCAGGCTGGGATCGTTTTCCTGAGCAAGCAATTCGTGTACCTTACCGGCTGCCGTAGGCGTCATGTTAAGAATGCTTATCTCAACGCCAGTCTGCTCAATCATGTGTTTTGCCTCTTTCAAGAGGGTTGAATTATCAGCCCCCGAATGAATTTACAGATATTGCTGAATATCTGGGACGTTTTCACGTTTCCACTTGCCAGTATTATAAGCTATACAAAGTGAAGCGTCAAGGCCAGATTCAAATCAATCGCCGAAACGCTGCTGCACGCGAATTATATTTGCCAGGAGTTCGGGGGTATCGGGGCTTGCCCCGTACAGTTTATCGGTGCGCCGCTCTCTGCCAGCAGCAATGCGCGTGATGGCCTGGGGCGCGGACCAGTTCTGGGCGATGAGATGAGCGCCCAACGCGCTGATGATGGCGGTCGAAAAGGAGGTGCCGCGCCAGTCTGCCCAGCCCGACGTGTTTGGCTCGCCATTAGGAAAGTTGGGCGAAATGAAGAGGCCGCGCACGGCATCGGGCAAGCCATTGGCATTGGTTGAGCCGTACACGTCGCCGCCAAAGGTGGCGATGCCCGCGTTCAAAGGCGGCAGGCAGGCGAGATTGGCAAATTGCGCGATGGCGTAGTTACTGTTTACTGAAGTCACACTCAAGACCGTCTCATACCGGGCAGGCGCGCGCGGCGGGCGAGGTTTCTGGCCCTGTTTTCTGGCGAGCAGGGAATCGTTGCCAGCCGCGGCCACAACCAGGATGCCCTGAGCGTGCAAGCTTTCAAAGAGCAGGCGCAGGCCTTCTTCGATGTGCGCCAGCACGCGTACCGCGCTCGACAACTGCGCGCTCGGCCACTGTCGATTGTCGAACCACACGTAGGGCAGGCGTCGAATATCGGGCATGACGCACAGGCTGAGATTGACGACGAGGCGACGAATCGAGGCAGAGATCACCTCTTGCTCAAGGTCGGTCAGGGCGGCAAAGAGATTATAAATATCGCCCGCGCCATAGTCGTTGAGGATACGAATGAGGCGAATGCGCGCGCGTGGGGCGCTATCGCGTATCAGGCCAGACACAAACACACCGTGATCGGGCATAAAATAGTAGCGCGGATCTCCATAGAAATCCTGGCCGGTGCAGGCATCGCCAACGATGGGGTAGCGATCATATTCAATTTCAAAGGAGCCGTTTTCATTGCGCAGATCAGCTACAAGCTGCTGTAACAACCAGTTCCGTTTCAATTCGGGACGTGTGACGGCGGCGCGGATGCGTTCAGAACGATGCGCCGTATCCAACACGGCCACAACCACATCTTCCGCGCCATTGGGGTGCAAAGGCAGCCCGGCATCGGTGAAGAGTACACGCCAACCCGGGCGACCGCCGGTTGAGGCAGGCACATCAAGCTCAGGCGCTGGCACGGGAGGCATAGCCGGCCCTCCGCTACTATAGAGAAAGGGCGCGGCGGAAACCAACCAGTTTGGCATGGCGGAGACGATATGTAACCCCGCTTGCGTCAGCGATTCCAGGTTGCTCTGAATATAGGACAGCGCCAGAGGCGTTGCGTCCTGCGTCGAGGGATTCACCTGGAGCGCGTGAAAAAAAATCGCAATCAGTGGCTGCTGGCGATGCTTGCCAAAAATGAATGAGCGGCGCATGGTCGCTCCCGAAGACGTAGCCTGCCAGCGTCCGGCAGCGCCATAGGCTTCCAATGTGATACCATACCTGATCAATAGCGCGTTAAGTTGAGCGCGTATCTGCTCGATCAGAATTTCCTGTGTTTCTGCTGCTGGATGCCGTTGCAGACGCGCCACCACTACCATTTCGCCAGGTATCCAGTAAAATAATCCGTCGGGCGTTCCCATCAACTCTATGGAATTACGGGCCATGCACGTATTTCCCCCTGTCCGCAGAATTTTTTCTCAGGCTGTGAGGTGTTGCGCTTCCCCTTACAGGCGCACAACAGGCTGAAGTGTCTTATATTTGCTATCATCGATTATACAGGAAGCAGCGGCAAGTGGCAATCATGGTGTGTAATGATGTACAGTGACAGTAAAAAAAGGAGTTACACACATGTCGCTTGATTCTATTACACAATCGCTTATCGAACTCGCGGGCATTGCCAGCACATCGGGACACGAAGAGCATGTGCGCTCCTACCTGGAACGGCGGCTTGCCGACCTCGGCATAGCTACACAGGTGGACGCGGCAGGCAACCTGATTGCCACACTTCCTGGAGAGGGCAGGCCGCTCATGCTTAACGCGCACATGGATCGCGTGCCACCGGGACGCGGACACCAGCCGGTGATACGCGGCGGCATCATGTATAGTGACGGCGACACCAACCTGGGCGCGGACGACGCGGCGGGTATCGCCATCGTGCTGGACATAGTGACGCAGCTTGTCACAGGCGAACAGTCTCACCCGCCCGTTGTGGCTGTATTCACTACGCAGGAAGAGGTCGGGCTGGTTGGCGCGGGAGCGTTCGATCCATCGCCCTGGCAGGTGCGCGATGGCATCGTGTTTGATAACGCCTTCGAGCCAGGCGCGGTCGTATCGCGCGGCGCGACCTACATGGCTTTCGACGTGGAGATTCGTGGAAAAACCGGACATCCCGGCAAAGACCTGTCGGAAACGGTCAATGTAATCGATATCTTTCGGAACGCGCACTACCCGCATGGTTCGCTGGCCGGCGATGCAACGCGCATACTTGTCAGCCGCATCGACGCGGGCAGCGCGCGCAATGCCATTCCCGCTATCGCGCATGTGGAGGGCGAACTGCGCAGCTTCGAGTCACCGGAGATACGCCAGCGTTACCAGCAGGCGATTTCCGACGGCTTCGAGCAGGCCGCGCAGCATTGCGGTGGCAAGGCGACCGTTACCTTCTACCCGCATTGTACCAGCTATACCGTAGATGAAGACGAACACTTACTCACCCTCTACCGTGAAACGCTGGCGCAGCGCGGCGAGAACGTGCTGATGCATCCAACGTTTATTGGCAGCGATACCAGCGCGTTCCGACCGCGCCTCAAAACGTTCACCCTGTCAACAGGCGTGGTCAACGAACACTCGACGCAAGAGTACGTGGCGCTCGCACCATTGGAACAGATTGCTCAAGATAGTTTGCAGGTGATACGGAGGTGGCGGTAATTTCCAGGGCGACCCACTCAGGACAGGTGTACCATCCTGAGCAAGAGAAGTCAGATACTTCTTCCGAATATTCTTGGCGGCATTGTAATCCGCATTGAGACAGTAGCCACATGCTCGGCAAAGGAAGAGACTTTGAGAACGACGATTGGAGCGATGTTGATAGCCACACGTGCTACAGGTCTGGCTGGTATGTCTTAGATATGATCTTGCTCACACTGTAACAGTGAAATGATCGACTGTTCAGTATCTTTGCCTGTGGTAAAATAGCCAGGAAACGTAACCAATGGAATGATGGGTGTATTGCCCGTAGCGAAATCAGTAATCTCCACCTGGGAGGACTAAGCAATGTTTTATTGTACATTTTGTGGAGCGGAAATTCCCAAAGACGCTAGCTTCTGTGGAAATTGCGGACAAGTACCCAGTCCTGCCCCGGATGGTCAGACGAGAATTAGCAGTTTTCGCCGGGTGGAACTACACCGGGCACCGGCTAATCCTGATCTGCTTGCCAATGCTCCCGCGCCTGCTCCCTCGTCCCATTGGGAATACGATCAGTCTCAGAGTAACGATGATGCATCCACCATGCCTTTGGTCGATGATGACGAAGAGCGACGAAGACGAGCAGCGATGCTCGGCATGGGTTTGGTTTTGGGCGCGGACGCGATACCCGGCGGCGGTGTGCCAACGGTGCAGGGAACACCCCGGATAGGAGGGGTTCCAATGGTATCAAACCCGCCAACGGTACAGGGCGGTTTAGCGGGTGGGCCTATGCCTCCTGGCTGGCACTCCAGCCCGACAAATTATATACCACAGGCACCCTTGACAGGTTACACTCCGCCCATACCAACAGGAAGCGTACCAACGCACACATTGCACCATCCAAAACCAATTAAGCCTACGCCGAAAGGCGGATGCGCTCCTCTGCTTATTATCGCTATTCTCATACCACTCGTTCTTATCGGCAGTATTACTACACTCGGCCTCACGGTGTTTGCCCCCAGCTTATCATTAAGCGGCAGCAGCAGCGTAGAAAGTGGCGGGACGCTCGCGCTGCACGGCAATCATTTCCTTCCCGGAAGTAGCATCACGCTTACCCTGGATGACACGACCCCACTGTTTGTAAAAGCGCGTCCAGCAGGCATCCAAACAGCCAACACGCGCTATACCTCCAGCGCCTTGAATATGACAGCCGCACAGCTATTACAGCCCGCAGCAAGCAATACTATCAATGCCGACGGCAATGGCACTTTCAACGTTACCATTACCATCGATCCAGCCTGGTCTACTGGACAACATACCATTCATGCCAGCGAAGCCATCACGCGTCGAGGCGCGCAATTACCTTTCACTGTTGTTTCCGGCGGCGCTACTCCGACACCTTCTCCTTCAAACACGGGTACACCTACTGTCACTCCATCGCCAACTCTCTCACCTACGGGAACAGCATCAACAGGGGCGTTAAATTGCGTCAACCCATCATCGGTCGCGCTCGGCCCGGTCAGCGATGCATACGTTCAGCCAGTTTCAACTTCAGTAGTGTTGTGTACTTCAGGTACGGGTAGCGTCAACTGGACGGCAACCTGGGATGCTGGGAAAGCTCCCTGGCTGGCGCTCGATCATAGCGCGGGAACGATTACCGCGCCTGCTCAGGCCAAACTCAGTGTATTTGCCAACGCTGCGCGACTCGCGGCGGGCAACTACAGCGCGACAGTGACATTCTCCAGCCAGTCCAGCAACGTCACAGAGTCGCTGAATGTCACCTTCACAGTGCAAGCCGGCTGCATCAATGGATCGACGAATGCTCTCAAGTTCAATGCCATATTGCATGTCAGCGAGGCGCCACCTCAAACGGTCTCCCTGACGAATTGCGGCGCGGTCGGTAGCTGGTCGGCCAGCGCAAAAACTTCTGATGGCGCGAACTGGTTGTCAGCCAGTCCGACCAGTGGCACATTGAGCGCGAATACCTCCCTTGTTGTCACCATCAGCGCCTCAACCCTCAATTCGACGCTGGTGGCGGGTATCTACACCGGGGCAGTGACATTCGCGATAGGGTCTGGCACCTTCAGCGTCAACGTCACCTTTAACGTTCAGGCCGGGCCAATCCTTTCCGTTTCGCCAACCAGGTTGACAGGCAACAACTCGCCATGCCAATTATCCCCTACTGCGGGCTTTTACATCTGCTACGTGACAGTAACCAACACGTCCACTACATTAAGCCTTAGCTGGACTTCCAGCACCAATCTTTTGCCCGGAGCTATCGTCAAGCCGGCGAATGGCACATTGGGGCCTGGACAACAACAACCGCGCGTACTCATCGAGATTCCGGCAAATGATTGTAAGGCCGGAGCCAGCATTACCTTTTCAGGACCGGCAAATAGTGTTACATTACCCTGGACATGTCAATTGATCGGGTAACTGAAAGGGGAAGCTGGCGCAATGGAAAACGATGCATTAATCGGGCAGCAAATCGGGGCATACTACGTCCAATCCAAACTGGGCGAAGGCGGCATGGCGCTTGTCTACAAGGCATATCACGCGCGTTTGCGCCGCGAAGTAGCTATCAAGGTTATTCTTTCACAGATCGCGCAGCAGGCGGACTTCAGGGTACGCTTTGAACGCGAGGCACAGTTGGTCGCCAGCTTACAACACCCTAACATTGTGGCTGTGTACGACTTTGGAGATTTCGGCAACCAGACCTACCTGGTAATGCAATACGTGGGCGGGGGAACCCTGCGCGACAAGCTGCGCGGTGGTCACGCGCTCGATCCACGCCAGGCCGCCCTGCACACTATCCAGATGGGCAAAGCGCTGCACCACGCGCATATGCGGGGTATCGTTCACCGCGACGTGAAGCCGCAGAACATGCTGGTTTCATCCAATGACCCCAACCAACTATTACTCTCCGATTTTGGCATTGCCAAGTTGTTCGATACCCGTCACGAACCAACCATACTTAACTTCGCGGGTAGTACAATAACCCAGGACCCATCGCTCACCAGCGTCGATCAAATCGTGGGAACCGCAGACTACATGGCCCCGGAACAGATCAACGGCGAACCCGTGGATGCGCGTACCGATGTCTAGGCGCTGGGCGTGGTGCTCTTCCAGATGCTCACCGGAGAAGCCCCTTTTCACTCGACCACGGTACAGGGACTGTTGTTCCAGCACGTTCATACACCTCCCCGGCCACTGCGCGAGATCAACCCGTATGTCTCAGAGACGCTGGCATTTATCGTTGCGCGAGCGATGGAGAAAGCGCCCGCCGCCCGCTTCCAATCTGCTGAAGAGATGGCGCAGGCATTAGAGGCAGCTAACGTCAACGCTACCTATCGCCTGCCCTCATCCCAGCCGATCAATCCTGCTTTCCAGGGAGCGCTTCCACCGCAGGCAGACTCTCCGACTTCGCCCTCACTCAATCGTCAATCGCTGTATGGACAGCCGTCGCAGGTCAACACGCCTGGCGTGGCCTCAGCCTATGGCCCGCAGCCCGCATTCGGCAACACACCCGCTTACGGGTCATCCGCCAGGGTGACTCATCCGAGCGGGGCTGGTATAGTGGCTCCTCCGCAGCGGCGACCGTCGCGACGCCAACCCATCAGTTCTATCATCACCGCTGTGGTTCTCTTACTGGCTCTCGTGCTCATCCTGGCAAGGACTGGTATATTGCCCATTTTCAACGGCAATTCCAATCCCTCGTCAAATACGACGCAGCCGTTCACAGAAAACTTTCAGAATAATAACCGTAATTGGACTATCGGCACCTTAAATAATCTCACCGCGTCCATAAGTGGCAATCAGTATACTCTAAAGATAAGCAACGCAACCTACGGACAAACGTATTTTCCACACCCCAGTGTGGGAACGCTACCCGATAAATTCACGCTCACGGTTAAAATAGAGGAAACCCAGGTAGATTCAGCAGCTTCATCATTCGGTCTAGCGTTTCGCGAATCAGAGAATGCAAGCGGTGGCGTATCAAGCTATGCGCTCGCTATTTATCCAAATGGCACATACGCGGTATTTAAGTATGATCCCAATGTTAGTGCAAAGTACATTCCACTTGGACAATCCAACCAGCCATTTTCAGCGATCAAGACAGGCATGGGTCAGTTCAATATATTACAGGTAGTAGTCACTGGAAGTTCATTTACCTTTACAATCAATGGCAAACCTCTTCCTGGTCCAGTCACTCCCGATAATTCATATTCAGGCGGCCAATTAGCCCTGTTTGTTAGTGGCACAAACGCGACCTTCGTTGCCAGCCAGGTGACGCTCACCACGCCATAAGCATCGCCTCCCTCCTCATATATTCGTGATAGAATAAAGAAATCCAAATAAATGACAAACCGGGATATTTATGCGAAGCTTTGAAGAACAGCTACAAGACGCCAGTCAGTGACCCCATCCCTTTCAGGAGGGGCTTGCATCCGGACTCCACCGCAATTCGGCATAGCGCGCGAGGCGTGCCGCTTTGGTCTCACTGTCCGACACATCAGGGGCAACTGACAAATGCCCCGTTCCCATCCAGTCCTGCCGAATGAGAAGCGTTCGCATCGCGATATTGCGCGCACCTACCAGATCAGCGTGCAGGGTGTAGGGCCGACCTGCGCATTGCCGATAGGGACACTGCTCGTTGCGGCAGATGAACAGCAAGCCCTTGTTGGGGCGGTTGCGCTTGTCCGTGTACCCGCACAGGGGACAGGCCTGGCTAGTGTAGTCGGGGTCCATCTTGATGGCAAGAGACGAACGCGACAGCGCGGCCTTGTAGGCGATCATGCTGTGCAATTCGGCAAAGGCCCACTGGGAAGCGTGGCGATTGGCTCGTCGCTCTTTGGGAGAAACGGGTTCGGTGCCTTTGCCGTTCTTCTTGCGTCGCCGCTTGCGTCTCCTGGTGCGTTCACGGATGCCGGTGAGTTCTTCCAGTCCGATCAACGTATGTGGGTGCGCCTGGACAATGGATTTCGCGATGCTGTGGTTGGTTTGCAGTTTCAACCGTCTCTCTCGCCCGCTTAAAGCGATCTTGCGCCGGATAGCGGAACGAGTGCCTTTTTTCTGCAAGCGTTTCTGGAGCCGGGCTTCGTGGTCAGCTTTTGCCCGGACCCGTTTTCCAGGGTAAAAGCGGCTGTCGTTGGTCATGGTTGCGGTGGTTGCTAGATAGCGCATCCCGACATCGACGCCGACTACATCAGGCAGTGTTTCGGGCGTCGGGTCGGGGATGTCCAATTCCAGCGAGACCAGCAAGTAAAATTGCTTGTGGGGCTTGTCGTACCAGAGCTTGCCCCCGCCAATGGTTGCTCCATGTTGGATGAGGGCGACGTGCGGGTCGTAGCCCTGGTAGGCAAGCTTGATCCTGCCTTGTAATGTGAGGACGCTGACCCGTTGCCCACTCTTGAAGCTGTAGTCATAGCCGTAGTTGTAGGTCACGGTGGGAGAGATGTACCTGGGCGGCTTGTCCAACCCCTTGTACCGCTTCTTCGTGTGTCCGGCCTTGCGATGCGCAAGGTTCTGCTTGAGCTTCGTCCACAAGCCCTTGTACGTGGCTGAGACCTGTCGAGCACCATTACACGCCATCTGCGAGGGGAGGGTGAACAGGACACGGATATCGTGGTACGTTCCCTGCTGCAAGCGTTCAGCGTTGGAGAGTTTGTCATGCGCAAAAGCGTAGCGGCTGACGTAGTTGAGCGCGTCACGGTAGGCCAACTGGGTTTGCCTGAGCCTCTGGTGTTGCTCAGGGGTCGTGATGAGTTTCAGTTTGGCGGTGATGATCTGCTGCATGGTGTGCTCTCTCTGCTTTCCTACGCAACGGTATATAAGAGCATGATGTGGATATGGGTGGTATCTAGAGGGATCGAGTTATCATCGGCTACGCCTGCAATCGTGACGTGTTGGATGCCTGCTAGCCTGCTCAGCAACAGCAGCGCGTGTCGTGTGGGTTGTCCTGCGATGAGCGTAGTCAGTGCTTGCTGGTTGATCTGGTACAGGTAGGTTGCTGCGAACTGCACCCGTATGCTTGCTGTCGCTTGTTTTGAGAGCAAGGTCGGGCGAATGTCTCCCACGAGGCGATACCCCTTGCCGAGTGTGCGCGCTTTCGCATTCAGCAGCTGTTCCCCTTGTGCCTGCATCGCTTGCTGGTTGTAGGCTGCTGCACTGCATGTGCCTGACACCGTGATCGTGACATAGGTCGCCTCGTCTCCCGGTTGGTGATCGGCGCTACTCGTTGGCGTACAGGCAGGAGAGAAAAGAGTTTCATTGGCCTGCAGTTGGCTCGTCCATGCCGCCTGTTCGCTTTGGAGCAAGCGAGGGGCGAGCTGGGTGACCACCTGCTGGATATCCTCTTTCGTCACCACCGCAAAGGTCCGGGCATCTTGTCCCCCGCCAAACGAATTGTTCCTGACCAGAACACCGTTCCCGATCGTGGCGGTAACGTCTCCTGCGGCGATGTTGCCGCTGTGTCCAGGCAGAACCGCATGCGCCTGCACGGTCGCTTGCCCGTCGACGGGTGGGGTATTGGGGGGGATGGTCACGCTGGCATCTGTCGCCACTTGTACCCCGTCGCTTCCCGTAAACACTGTCCCTTGTACGATGGATTGTGGGGTAAACAAGCCGTTGTAGAAGGTGAGGGTGCCGGTTGCGACCCTGGTCTC
>DAHVFL010000089.1 GCA_027316975.1 Chloroflexota bacterium
GGCTTACCATCTCCCGTCGGACCAGAAAAACTGAGCGTGACCGGGTAGAGGTCCGCGCCAGGGCCGAAGAGGTGCGGCCCTCCGTAGATTCTGGCTTTGGACGTGTCCCCGCCGGGCAGTTCGATGACCTCGACAGTTCCGTTGAGGTTCAGCGCGAGGAAGTGCGTCGGGCTGCTGGGGCTGTCATTGTGCCCGACCACCACGTCATACTGCGCCGTGCGGGGGCGTCCGTAGGTCACGTCATCCTGGTGTACGCTCCACCACGCGCCCAGGGCTTGCAAGCCCGTCCACAGCAGCAGCATCGCCAGCATCCCGAAGCCAACCCACAACAGCGGGTGTGAGCGGAACACGCCGCCACTTCTCCCGCGCGGGTGTGGCGGCGCGGGTGGCTCCTCGATCAGGCGTTGTTGGGCTGATCGCCTGGCGGGAATGGGCGTCCGTTGCACCTGGGTGGGGTGAGGGACCAACAGGGACTTGCCTTGCGTCGTCGTGGGCTGCCTGTAGCGGTAACTACTCGATGGCAGGCGTCCCGGCCACTGGTCATCGTACCCGCCCCCGTCCTGGTCTTCCACGTCTGAGGTGTACGGGTGGCGATTGTCACGAGTCATGATGCTCTACCTCCTTTGCCTTGAGGGTCCCCGCCTCACCCATGCGGGTGTGTCTCGCTTGCCAGCGTACCGCGCCGACATGCTTAGCACACACGACGACACAGGCTCCATGCGGCAATGTCAACCCACACCACAGACACACCCCAAGCGTGCGGCACAGACAGCACACCACCACACCGGGGCTGGCGGTGGCCAGCAGGTCATGCTCCCCGCGCTGGCAGCGAATGCGCTGCTTGTGGTCAGCCTCGCGCTGGGAAGCGTACAGTTCAAGCATCTGCTCGAACAGCAAGCGTTCGTCCCTCATGGGCGTGCCTCCTGCTCCTGATGCTCGTGCTGCCGGGGCATGTGCCACGACCGCACGTCGGAGTAGACCTCCTCGGTGAGCGCCCACAGGCGTGCTTGTTGGGTGCGGGCAATCCGTGAGAGCCGCCGGGCGCGTGTCAGGGCTGCCGGGTCGAGGTCTTCGGGCAGCAGGGAATCCAACGCACCCGCCGCCCGACTCCAATGATGAGCGGCGTCGTGCAGGTGCCGTATGGCTTGCGTCCCCAGGCTGGTCGTCTCCCGCGCTGGCGCGTTCCGCTGTTGTTGCTTTTGCCACGCCAGCGTGTAGAGGCGCAGGGCGCGGGTCTCTCTGGACAGGGCGAAGAGAGCATGACCGATGGCGCTCAACAGCGGCGCGACGGGCGCGGGGACAAGCAAGGGGTCTATGCCTGTCCAGTGCGTAATCAGTTCGTGCAGCGGTATCCAGTGCGTGCTCAGCGGCGTCAAGGTGCGTTCTTCCAGAGCGGGGGAAACCTCGAAAGCACTGCTGTCTTGGAGAGAAATGGGACGGGTCGGTGTTTCCATGCGCGTGTCCTCCGGTGTGTTGCAAGGAGGTGCCGGTTGTTGTGTCCTCGGCACCCCGCGCATGGGGCTAGAGTTGCCGACCCTGCACAAAGCGCGTAGCTTCGTCGGGGGTTAGCAGGCCGTCCTCGACCATTGTTGCCACGGTGTCGAGCGCGACGCTCTCTTCGTGGCAGGGGCAGGTCGGGTCACTACAAAACGGGGCGTGGTCGGTGTGAACGAGGTCGTCTACCATGGGGATCGGGATGGGTCGGTCGAACAACATGGTGCTTGCTCCTTGCTTGCGCCCGGAACTCAACCATGCACTATGCTATAATGCACAGTGAGAACCAGGGGTGCTTAACAGACTTGTGGTTCTCAAATCGCCAGTCAAGTATGACAGTACTTGGCTGGCATCCTTCCTACAAACAAGCACTACAAAGCCACATTACAGCAATTCCAGTTCTATAGTCCAGTTAGTCTCTGATCTCAAATCTCACTAGTATCATATTACATCAACTTGCCGTAAATGTCAAGTAATTATCATTAATTTCTAATCTCATCCGCTCTTGTAATAATGAGACAAAAGTATTATAGTATCAGCAAGGCCATCCAGATAGGAATTCCCAAATCTCGAAAAGTAGGACAGGTACGTATATGGAGAAGAGTTACTACACGCCGGAAGAAGTCATGAAGCTATTGGACAAGGCGAGAGCCACCTTCTATAGGGAGGTAGAGGCGGGTGTTATTCCAAGCGAACTGGCACCGGGGCGAAAGCGCGGCAGGAAGTTCCCTAAAGAAGCTATCGACGCACTCGTAAAGATCATGAAACAAGGCGAGAGGGAAAAGCTTACCTTTGAACCTTCAACGAATAATGACATATGGATGGGTTATCTAAACACACGGGCTATCTACGGCGAGGATAATATCGTAAGTTTTACTAGATTGCTGGAATGGAAACGAATCAATAGTGATATTTTCATGAGCGTTAAGGAAAAAGGGGAGAGGGTTGGAGGTGTAACGTTTTTGCCGTTAGCTGAAAGCACTATACAGGCGCTAATAGATGGCAAAATCAGGGAAAGAAACATCCCCGATTGGGCAATCAGAAAATGGACTGACCATCAACTGTCTGTCTATATTCCAAATATTTCAGTAACTTCATCGGGAAATCTCAACATCGATACAGAAAGAGGAATATTTCTCATTAAGCACGCCGTGAGATGGGCGATTAGCCTGAACAAAGAATACGATATTAAAAACTGGTACGGCATAGCAGCGACAGAAATGGGTGAAAAACTTCTCCAGCACCTCGGTTTCAAGCCCATCGAGGGAAAAGAAGCAGCCTATATTCTTGAGGGTATGGAAGCGTCTACTGGATTGATTGGAGACTTTCTGAAGAGGATTGAGGAACTTGATAATGACCTCCCTCCTTTCAACAAAACAGAGTAGCGATAAGGCCGGCTTGCTCGCATTACTGATGGGGTGTAATTCCTCCAAGTCTTAGTACTCTTGTATTTTTTGTTCTTCCCATCGTGAGATGACACTTCTCTTTGAGGGGAAGCGTAGCCTCATCCACCTTGCGAACAGCTGCACCTCTTCGACCATGTTAATCGCATTTGATCGTCTCCATAATAACGAATTTTCTCTCTGATAATTTTCCCATTCACGATCAAGACGCTTAAAATACGAAAACGTGGGGCGAAATGTAAGAGAGGGACGCTCATCACCTGAGTTACGTATATTTGTTAAGCTTATGCCAGCTTTGAGATAGGAGTTAATCCAGTGACGTTCCTTCGCTGCGGCTTGCTCTTTGGTCGGAGCCGTCTCTAGTATTCTCATGATAGGCTTAACCCCTTGCTTTGCTAAACGCCGTACCCAAGAATTTTTCTCGATGTTGCCGTCCCGCAAAGCAAGGTGTTGGGAATATCTTGCCTTAGTGTTATTAGTAATCCCAATATATCTAGGTTCATTTGTCAGGGGATCAACGAGTTCATACACGTAGTACACTGTTTACTCCTATCTGAGAAGCCGCATCAAGTATCAAGTCTCAACAGTATCATTATATTTGAATCCAAAGCAAAAGTCAATAATACAAATGTCTCAAATTTTTTATTCTCAAGGATGAAGGAAAGCAGGAAGAGCTTGAAAGAGCTACGAAAAGTACTGTCATTCCAATAACGTTAGTCCAGATAACCCAAAACGGAATAAGAATAAATGTTAGAGAGTATCATTACTGACATGACCACCAAATACGTAACTTGGAGTGAAGGCGCATATATCCTTGGGGTAGGACGTAGCACATTTTTCTATTATGTCGAGGGTGGAAAAATTAGCATAGAACCAGGGAGAGGACCCCGCGATGGACGATACAGCTTAGAAGATATTCAGAGGGTTGCAGAGGAACGTGCAACTGGACGCCGCCGCAAAACGTCGAACAGGCGAATACGGCCTACACCAGTTTTCACCGACTGGCTTTCACCCGACGATATACCGGCTATTCTGCGGCTTGATAAGATCGTCTACGACGAAATGTTTCTTGCAGAGATGGAACGCTATCGTCAATGGAGCATGAAAAACGGACAGTTAGCGATGGCAGCATTCGATGCAAAAAGCAACCGTCAAACGATGCTTGCTTACATTGCCTGTTTGCCGCTCGATGAGTCGGTCATTCTTCAGATCGTGTGTAAGGAACGCGAAGAGATCAGTATCACTCCGGACGAAATACAGAGCTACGAGCGTCCCGGCTCTTATACGCTGCTTGCCAACAGTGCCGTTGTCCATCCAGAACACCCTTACCTTTTGCGCCCTGTGCTGCAAGGGATGATCGAGGCATGGGTGAAACGTTTCCCTGAGCAGTATGTTAGCAGGGTATACGCTCAGAGTGTGAGCGAGCGCGGAGACTTGCTAATTAGCACCTTTTTCATGCAGCCACGCTATGATCTTGCAGATAACGCCTATATGGCCGATCTTGCACGACCAGCCCGCGCTAAAATGCTAAGAGCATTTCAGGATGCTCTCAAAGCAAAAGACCCGTTGAAGTACAAAGAGATTTACCGGCAAGGCGAAGAGTAACTGCCTACCTCCGTAGCGCGAAACGTGCCTCCGGGTCCTTTTCAAGCGACGCGCTGATGGAAGAACCATTTTGGACACGCAGCACTGGAATATTGGCGCCTTCAAGCAAAGCCAATGTGTCTTCGTCCGGGAGAATATTTTCGTCAAAGGAAGCCGCATCTAAGCCGACAATTGCCACCTGCACGCCGCGACGTTGGAGATGACGCACGCCATCGTGCCAGTCACGCGAAGTGGATGGGGTGATAACGATTGCCATAGTATTGCGTCCGAAATGCATCGCGTCCAATGCCGGTGATTCTTTCAAATCCGGGCCTGCGCCCGCGTTGACGACCGCGAGCAGTTCCAACATACGTTCAACTTGACGATCGCCGCGATCAAGCGAGAGAAACTCGCGCTGCGCGGCATTGACGATCAAACCGACAGATAGGTCCTGGCGCAGCAGGAAATTGCCAATGGTGGCCGCGATAGTGACGCCATACTCTTCGGTAGAATGTTCGCCTTCGCCCGCCTGCACACTGTCGTGCAGGTCAAGTATAATCCAGGCATCCATAGCAGGATCGAGGTCAAATTCCTTCACCATTAATCTATTATAATGCGCGCTGGAACGCCAGTGTATACGATTCAGCGAATCGCCGGGCATATAGTCGCGAATCGTGGTGGCATTGGTGGTATTTTGCAGGGCGCGGCGCGAGATGCGGCCTCGCCCGGGCAATCCACCGGAAAAGAGCACAAAATTGGTGATGGGCAAGACATGTGGCAGCACCAGCAGGTCGCGCTGGTCGGTCAGCACGATGCGCCGCCGGAACAGCCCGAAGGGGTCGCCGCTGGTGGCGACTACGGGGCCAAGATGGAAACGCCCGCGCTGTTTGCAGGCGGTGCGCGCTCGCCAGGTGGCGCGTTTGCGCCCGCCCATACTGGCTACGAAGCCGGCGCGATGGCCGGGCAGGTTCGAGCCATCGGCGATTTGCACCCATAATTTGGGCAAGGCGCTGATATTGTCGAGCATCAGACGTTCATCGAAGATTTCGCCAACCTGCACTCGCCCGGTAGTGGCGGCGCGGCGAAAGACCATTTTGCGCAGGCTGTAACGCGCCCACAGCCAGGATATGACTAACAGGCTGAGCAGGACATAGGTCAGGATGTACAGGACATGCCAGCCGCTGCTGATAGCGAAGAAGGCCAGTAAGAGAATGAGGATGATGGCTTGCCAGGGTCGCATAACTCAGCGCCCCTTTCCACCACCGACCCATGCGCCGGGTACAGGCACGCTCTGCAAAATCTCATCCAGCACCGCCGTCGAAGTTACCGCTCGCACGCGCGCCGCCGGAGCAACGATGATGCGGTGCGCCAGCGTGGGTTTAGCCAGCAGCTTCACATCATCCGGGATAACATAGCCGCGCCCGCGCAGAGCGGCCAGAGCCTGCGACCCGCGATAGAGGGCTAACGACCCACGCGGACTCGCGCCCAGGTAGACGGAGTTGTGCGCGCGCGTGGCCCCGGCGATAGCGACGATGTATTCGCGAATGGTGGGGTCAACATGGATAGCGCGCACCTGCTCTTGAATATGCACCAGTTCATCGGCGGTCATAATCTGCTCCAGATCGTCCAGAGGATGGTGGTACTGGTGAGAGTCCAGAATGTTCATTTCATCGGCGGGTTTGGGATAGCCCAGTTTGATATTCATCATGAAGCGGTCGAGCTGCGCTTCTGGCAAGGGAAAGGTACCTTCATATTCAATCGGGTTCTGCGTTGCCATGACCATGAAGGGTTCGGGCAGGCGATGCGTGATACCGTCTACCGTCACCTGGCTTTCTTCCATCGCCTCGAGCAGGGCCGACTGGGTTTTGGGCGTGGCGCGGTTGATCTCGTCGGCCAGCACGATCTGGGCCAGGATAGGACCAGCGCGAAACTCAAAGTTGCCGGTTTTCTGATTGTAAATCGAAACGCCTGTCACATCGCTGGGCAACAGGTCAGGAGTAAACTGGATACGCTTGAAGGTACACCCTATCGAACGAGCAATGGCTTTGGTCAATACTGTTTTACCAACACCGGGAACATCCTCGATCAATACATGCCCCCGGCAAATTACCGCGATCAGGCTAAAAGCGACGGGTTCAGCTTTTCCCACAATCACTTTCTCAACGTTGTTAATAACCCGCTGTACCGCGCTGGCAAGCTCCTGGATAGACTGCATACATTTCTCCTGCCTGGCTGAAATTCCACTACATAGTGGCGCTGCCTTATAGTGTACCATGTAAACGCGAAAGCTTAAAGGAAATAGTGGCACAAAATAGACAACATGGCTGTGTATACTATTACGTCACGAGATACGCTTTTGTTGCGCGATTCTCTTCCCATTTTAGAGGAGGTGGCTGAAATGGGGCTGAATTTTCTTATGCGAACAGTGTTACCAGTGTATATGCTTCGATGGCGCGCCACAATATGCTATCATGCGAGATATGGGTGAGAAGAACAATAACAGCATAGAAGAACTGCACGCCTATGTATATGGAAGCGTGCAAGGCGTAGGCTTCCGCTATTTTGTGGTGCAAAAGGCCCACATGCTCGCTTTACGCGGCTACGCTCGCAATGACAGCGCCGGCAGTGTTGAGGTACTGGCCCAGGGACCGCGCCCGGCTCTCGAACAATTGCTGCTCTTCCTGCGGCAGGGGCCATCCGCGGCGCAGGTACGCGATGTGCGCGTTACGTGGACTAAGCCAAACGAACATTTAAGCGGGTTCCATGTGCGATGGTAATGAAAGAGGCCAGCCTATTATAGAGAGGCCAGCCTGTCATTCTGAGCGAAGCGAAGAATCTCCTGTCCGGCGAGTGAGATTCTTCGCTTCGCTCAGAATGACACATTTCATCTCGCCGGGTCCTTTCCCCAAAAACTACCTGTGTTAAAACCCTCGCGGTCTCCCTGGTAATCCCGGTTATGGTATCGCCTGCACGACAATTTTGATTTGACTGGTGTCGGCTGGCAAAATACTGGCGTTTCCGCCTGAAAGTTGGATGGCGACGTTTGCGATGCCTGGCTGCGCTGCCAGCAGGATTATAACTTAAACCCACCCAGGCCACTTCCACTTCCCAGCATCTGTTTGGCTGCGAACGCTACGACACCGGCAACGGCCATTTTCGCGCCGGTGCTGCCAGGCGGGCCACCAGGACCCATAACTTGTTGCAGCAGGCCGGGCTGTTGCTGCTGCACAAAGCTGGTCAAACGCGCGCCCTCTTGCGGTGACACGCTGCTTTGTTTCAACGGTTTGTAAAAATTAGCATGAATTAGTAGAGCGGGTAAATGGAGGCAAAGAGTAGTAAGGCCACACAAGGTCATATCTCACTCGACTTTTTTGCCTGTATCATGCTACAATAGACGCGCAGAATTCCACAGCTGTAGCGAATAACACTATCACCGAATCGCGTGGAGCGGATGCGCCTGCGCCGGTGAGTAGAAGAGGAATACTATGATTGATCGCGAAACCGTCATTCACGTGGCGAAACTGGCCCGCCTGGGTATGACTGAAGAGGATAGAGAGACCTTTGGCAAGCAGCTTTCCGTGATCCTGGAAAATATCGCTATCTTACAGGAAGTGGATGTGAGCGGCGTTTCGCCGACCGCGCACGCTTCGCGCCTGAGCAGCATTATGCGGGCAGATGAATCGCAGCCATCGTATGCGCCTGAGGCTCTATTAGCCAATGCCCCCGATCAGGAAGACAATTGCCTGAAAGTAAACGCGGTGCTGGAGGAATCCTAATACATGACTGAACTTTATAAACTGAGCATACAAGAGGCGGGAGCGATGCTGCGGGCGCGTCAAATCTCCTCGGTGGAGTTGACACGCGCCCACCTTGATCGTATCCGCGCTGTCGATGATAAAGTCAAAGCCTTTACGCTGGTGACGGATGACCTGGCGATGCGGCAGGCGCATGAAGCCGACATTCATTTCGCGAACGGGAACACTGTTACGGCCCTGACGGGCATTCCGCTGGCCATCAAAGATGTCATTTGCACAAAGGGCATCACCACCACCTGCGGCTCCAACATGTTGAAAGATTTCAGGCCACCCTTTGATGCGACGGTTATGCAAAGGCTCAACGCGGCGGGCGCGGTAATGCTGGGCAAGACCAACATGGACGAATTCGCGATGGGTTCGTCCACCGAGCATTCGGCCTTCTTCACCACGCAAAACCCCTGGGACCTGGAACGCGCGCCCGGCGGCAGCAGCGGCGGCTCGGCGGCAGCAGTGGCGGCAGGCATGGCGATGGGCGCGCTGGGCAGCGATACGGGCGGATCGATTCGCCAACCGGCGGCGCTGTGCAACGTGGTCGGACTGAAGACAACCTACGGGCGCGTCTCGCGCTACGGACTGGTGGCGTTTGCTTCGTCGCTCGACCAGATCGGCCCCTTCGCTCGCAGCGCGCGCGATGCCGCTCTGATCTTGCAAGCCATCGCCGGACCCGACGCTCGCGACTCCACCAGCTCGCCGCAGGGCGTTCCCGACTACGGCGCGAACCTGAACGGCGACATCAAGGGTCTGCGAATAGGCGTGCCGGAGGAATACTGGGTAGATGGAACACAGCCCGGCGTGGAGAAGGCGGTGCGCGCTGACATCGAGAAACTGCGCGAGATGGGAGCCGAGGTCGGTGAAGTCTCGCTTCCGCACACTAAGTACGGAGTGCCGGTCTACTATATCATTGCCCCGGCGGAGGCCAGCGCGAACCTTGCCCGCTACGACGGCGTGAAGTACGGCTACTCCTATCGCGATACGAACGACATGTGGGAGGCTCTTGAGAAGACGCGCCAGTATGGTTTTGGGCAGGAGGTCAAGCGGCGCATTATGCTCGGCACTTACGCGCTTTCGTCCGGTTACTACGACGCCTATTATAAGCAAGCGGAAAAAGTGCGCTCGCTCATCACCGAAGATTTCACACGCGCCTTTGAAAAGTTCGATGTGCTGGTCAGCCCGGCCTCGCCCTCGGTGGCATTCAAGCTTGGCGAGATTTCCGACCCGTATGAGATGTACTTGCAGGATGTGTTCACCATTCCGGCCAACCTTGCCGGAACCTGCGGCATCTCTATTCCCGGCGGCTTCAGCCATGGTCTGCCGGTCGGCCTGCAACTGCTGGGCAACTTCTTCGCCGAAGATACCATCTTGCGCGTGGCCGACGCCTTCGAGCGCGTGACCGATTACCATACGCGCTGGCCGGAGTTGTAAGTAAAAGAGGGTAGGATTTGTTCTGATACGATGTTGCCAGGGCAGGGGCCAGTCTTTCACCGATAGGTTTTTTACAACAGGCAGTCGCCAGAGGTGTCATCCTGAGCGCAGCGAAGGATCTCCGTGCGGCACGGCGAGAGATCCTTCGCTGCGCTCAGGATGACACTTCCCAGCTGGCCGGTTCTTTTCTGAAAAACCTCCCAGTGAAAGGGGAGGGGCGCGCGGCTCTGTCCCCGCCCTGGCTTCGCTCGCTTCAAATGTATGCTATACTAAAGTTCAAAGCAGGAAATTCATCGAAGAAACGCCATGTAGGAGTTATGACAACAACCTATTCAAACGGCACCCGCATCGATCACTACGAGATTATTCGCCAGCTTGGACACGGTGGCATGAACAACGTCTACCTGGCCCAGGACACGCTGAACGAAGAAAAAGTAGTCCTCAAATTTCCCAACGATGATTTAATCAGCAACGTTGGTGTCTTTGAACGCTACAAGCGCGAAGCGGAGATCGGCAGTCGTCTCGACCATCCCCATGTCCAGCGTGTGCTGAACAATAACGAGGCGCGCAGCGAACATTACCTGGTCATGGAATTCATCCAGGGTCGCACGCTGCGCGAAGTATTGGAAGCAGCCTCCCCTGACTTGCTGCCGCTTGACGAAGTTATGCGCATCACCATGCAGATATGCGACGCGCTGGCCTACTGCCACGAACACGGCGTATTCCACCGCGACATCAAGCCCGAAAACATCATGTTGCTCGAAGACGGCAACGTCAAAATTATCGATTTCGGCGTCGCCCTGCTCGAAGGCGCGCGCCGCGTCACCTGGCGCGGCCTCTCCGGCACCGTCGGTACGCCCGATTACATGGCCCCCGAACAGTTGCAGGGCGGGCGCGGCTACGCCGGTTCCGATATCTACTCCGTCGGCGTCATGCTCTACGAAATGCTCTGCGGGCGCGTCCCCTTCGAAGGCGAAAACGTCTTCGCCGTGCTCAACCAGCACATCACGCAGGACCCGCCCTCCATTCGCCAGTTCAACCCGCGCGTCTCCCCCGCACTGGAAACTGTCATCATGCGCGCCATCCGCCGCGACAGCGACAAACGCTACAAATCCATGCGCGCCATGCTCGACGACCTCACCCACCTGGAAAAAGTCACGCCCATCCCCTACAAACCCGACGCCCCGCACATGGACACCACCAGACGCCAGATCATCCTCGGCCTGCTCATCACAGCCGCAATCATTGTAGTTATCGTGGCGATTGGGATAGTGGCACAAGTGTTGCACAATGTTGTACGGTAGGCGGTATCCGATAAACGTCCATTACATTAAGGTAAAAAACAACATTTGTAGGGACGCGATTTATCGCGTCCGCCACCAGCGGAACCAGCCCAACGCGGACGCGATTTATCGCGTCCCTACAAATCACCCACAAGTACGAAGAACCTCACACCATAAATTGGTGATTACCCATAAGTGACGAGAGATTCTTCGCTGCGCTCAGAATGACAGCCGGGGGTGTTGTCATTCTGAGCGCAGCGAAGAATCTATCGTGCGAAGTCGTCCAGCGGACCCAACTCAAGTCATCTTGAGGATTTACAGGTAATCACCAGACCATAAACTCTTGCCAAATGCCGCGTAACCTGCTAGATTATCTCGCAGACACACATGAGTAAATTCGAGGATTGCGCAATGCTAGAGTTGGAGAGGCTGTAAATGAACGATATAGATGGGAAACGCGGAAATACGACTATGCAGATTGACAATCTTATAGAAACTGTAAACCTGCGCCTCAGAGAACTAAGCGAACCGCGTAGCCTTGAAAGCCTCAAAACGTTATTTCGCTCCGATTTAAGCTACGAATTTGCCAACGATGCCCTCCCCTACCACAACTGGCCCGACACTATGCGTCATACCATCAGCGAAGCCCCGCTTTTGCTTGCCACTGGTGGCACGCAGAACGACTTTGCTATTATCTATATCCACCTGGCAGATCATGAACTGTTACTCGGCCACGAGCGTCCCATTGTCACAAAGCTCTTGCAGGAACACCTGGACGCCTTATTTATCTTCTCCAACGCCTCTCAAAATAAATGGCATTTCATTAACGTGAAGCCCGATAGCGCCAGAACGAAGCGCCCCCTGTTTCGACGTATCACCATTGGACAGGAAGAGCGCCTGCGCACAGCATCCGAGCGGCTGGCAATGCTTGATCTTGCCAGCCTGCCACAGGCCTCTTCGCTCGCTATCCGCCAGTTGCACGAGCAGGCGTTTGATGTCGATGCTGTCACCGACACCTTTTTCAAACATTACAAGAGTTTGTTCGATATCCTGCAAAAAGACCTTACAAAGCAGACCAACGATGCCACC
>DAHVFL010000008.1 GCA_027316975.1 Chloroflexota bacterium
CAGGATGGGGTTGAGGGGACCGATGTCGGATTCACCTGGATTGTTACGACAGGATGCGTCATACTTGTTAGTGTCCTCCTTGTCTGGAAAGAGATACAATGATCTATCCCTGGATAAGGAGACACATGTCTTTCGTTTTAGCCAGTTTCCCTCTCTTATTGCTCAGCTATGCAATCTCGTTGCGCATCACGTGGGCATCTGGAGACGAAATAAGTAGAACGGAAGTTTCAGAGACAAACACAGGGAGTACCAAAAGCATGACTGGGAATAACATGAGGCAGCAGCCGATACAGGAAAGCGTCTCTCTCCTTCAGGCTTGATTTAGGATGGCATACCCTGTTTCTCATGAGTGATGGAAGCATTGATCTACTTGCCAATGATGAGCAGACGCCCTACTTAGCAGAGAATGCACTCCATCTAGACAGCGATGAAACGTACCGGCTCCTCATCTCGTTGCACGAACAGTTCAAGCAGCAGAACGTGCGTCGAGACGACTAGAGGACGAGAGAGGAACAGCGTGCAACAGATCATCACCGCTAAACTCAAGCTTGTCACCACGCCAGAGCAGTTTGTGGCCTTGCGTCAGACCCAACTGGCCTATCGGGATGCCCTCAATGCGGTGAGTCACTACGCTTTTGAGCAGGGCAAAACCAGCAATGTCACCCGGCTGCACAAAGGGATGTATGCCCAGTTGCGTACCCGGTATCACCTGCCCTCCCAACTGGCCTGTAGTGTCGAGCGTCAGGTGGCTGCTACCTACAAAGGACTCTGGACCAGGCTCTTGAAGAATATCAAGCATCGCCGTGCGAAAATTACGAAAAAACGCTTCAAGGGTCTGGACCAGCCTCCGCACTACAGTTCACCAACCGTGCAATACACATTTGAGCGAGACTACACCTTTCAGCGAAACCAGCGGGTCAGTGTCGGGACGCTCAATGGACGCATCAGTCTCCCCTACCAGGGCTATCACAAGCATACCGTTCTTATTCAACATCATGCTCGTATCGGGGATGCGAAACTCTGGTATGATAAACCGAAGAAAACGTTCTATTTACTCGTTTCCCTCGCAGTCGAGGTGGCTGAACCAACGCCAGCACACCTCCAGGAGGTCGTCGGTGTGGATGTGGGCATTCGCTATCTAGCTGTAACCTCTACTTCCACAGGCAAGGCCACCTTTCACCCTGGAAAACGGGTCCGACAGCGAGCCAACCATTACGCACGATTACGCAAACGCTTGCAGCAAAAAGGCACTCGTGGCGCGAAACGCTGTTTGCAGCGCATCGCGCAGCGAGAGAGACGGTTGAAAATGCAAGCCAATCACAGCATCGCCAACCAGATCATCAAGCAGCACCCACACGCCATGTTTGGACTCGAACACTTGACTGACATTCGAGAGCGCGCCAAGCGGCGAAAGCGCAAGCGCAAGAAGAATGGCAACGGCTACGAGCGGATCTCTGCCAAAGCACGGAAAGCCAATCGGGTCTACTCGCAGTGGTCCTTTGCCGAACTGCAAGCCCTCATCACCTACAAAGCGATGCTTGCTGGATCGCTTGCGATCAAGGTGGATGCGGATTACACCTCGAAAACCTGTCCAATGTGTGGGTATACTGCTGGTGAGAACCGCCCTCACAAGGGGTTGCTCTTTGCGTGCCAGCAGTGTCATTACAAGCTGCATGCTGATCTGGTTGGGGCAAGGAATCTTACTCTGAGAACGCTTCTGGTCCGGCATGACTGGACCAGGACGGGGTGCTTGTCAATCACCCCTGATACATCGGACAAAGAAGCCAAAGCGGCACGCCTCTCCAGGTATGCCGAGTTACGGTGGAGTCCAGATGCAAGCCTCCGGCTAGAAGCTGATGGTTATTGACGCGTACATCATAACATATGTAGTACAGAGCATAGAAGAATAGAAAGCGCAGAAGAAGGTTCCACTTCCTATTGGGGACTAAAGGTTTTCCTTGGTGTAAAAAAGCGGCGCAAGCAACGCGACTGTCTGCATAAAGCCTCTCATCTGATCGCACACCGACTGGCTGAAAGGGCTGTGGTGATTGGCGATCTTTCTCAACGGCAGATGGTCATCAAGAAACGGGAGGATGAGACGCCCAAAGAACGACGGAAGCGGCAGATTCGCAACCGCTTGGCGTACAATGATTAGGGCCTCTACAACTTCGTGTAGATGCTTACGTATAAGTGTTTATACGTTGGGAAAGAGTTATATATCATTAGTGAACGCGATACGACCAAGACATGCCATGTCTGCAAGCATAAAAAGGACACGCCTCTGTGGGTGCGCACGTATCGCTGTGAGAACTGTGGCTTAGTGATGGACTGTGATGACAACAGTGCGGTCAACATCTATGAGCGGTTCCTTGCGGGGCCTCCGCCACACACTCTCTAACGAGTGCGGTGTGCTGCATGAGGAATGCAGCAATCAACACGTTTGGATATGTTTTGAAGGGCAGTAGAGTATAGAGCGCAGAAGAACATGGAGTTATCTAGTAATGAGTAATCAGGAAATGCAATTTGCCGACCCCGATTGGGAGCCAACACAACCCGGTCAAAAACCGGCTGGCACGCAACAATCTCCCGTCTATACTCCGCAACCGGTCAACGATGATAGGCGCGAACGTTTCCAGCAGCCAACGGTAGAGACTCCGCCCGAACAAGAGGAGGTCTATGCCGGGTATAGCGGCTATGCTGGCGCTATTCCAGAACAGCCGCGTCAAGCTCCCTACCAGTACCAGCGCGTGCCACCACCTCGCAGACGCAGGCGCAGAGCCTGGCTCTGGATAATCGTAGCCATCCTGTTCTTCAGTTTGATGAGCGGTGGAGCAAGTGGGCTAGGAAGCATAGGCCAGAGAAGCGTAACGCAGGAGAATTCGTTTAACAACCTGCCTGCCGGTACTCCCACGATTGTAATAAATGAAGCGGCTGGTAATATTCATGTGCAACGAGGCGGGAGCCTGAATATCGAGGAAGTGAAGCATAGCAGCTTTTTTGATGACCCGAACAGTATTAGCGTGAAGTTCGAGCCGACAGGGAATATCATCAATGTAAAAGTTGATACAGGCACCAGCCTCTTTTCTTCGAGAAGCGTTGATTTCAACATCACTGTTCCGCAGGACGCCAACCTTCAACTTGCGACAACTTCTGGCGACATCAGCGTCAATGATACAAGCGGGGCCATGACGTTATCAACCGTTTCTGGCAACATTTCGACGATACGTGATACCTTTACCGGAAATGCCTCCTTGAGCGCCACTTCGGGTGATATACGCTCGACTGAAGATACCTTCAGCGGCGACGCTAGTTTTACCACCGTCTCCGGTGATGTTGCAATGAACCAGGACATATTGAATGGCCCGGCGAAGGCAAATACTACCTCCGGGAATATCGACTTCAACGGCACTATTGCATCGTCAGGAACGTACCAGTTTAATACCGTCAGCGGGGATGTTCACGTTGGTTTGCCTGTCGGCACGAATTTTACTGTGCAGGCTGATACCTCTTCTGGTTCAATTAATGCCAATGACTTTCCATCGATTACTGTGCTGGATACCAATCAGGGGTCGGGTAACCATGCTAGTGGAACTGTCGGCACATCTCCCGGCCCGTCGCTGAATATAGGCACGAACAGCGGTGATATAACCATTCACCAGAATTAGTAGAGCAACGTCTCAACGAATGCGCGAGCCAGGGCGACCGCGAGGGTCGCCCGTACAATATACAACAGAAGCACCGTAGTATTGTACGGGCGACCCTCGCGGTCGCCCTGGCTCGTGTCAGTTTACCCCCCGCTTGTTGGTGTCTTCTTTATACTAAACATGAGATGTTATCTTGTGCGCGGCGTTTTGGAAGGGTTGAGGAGGAAAACAGCGTGCTTGCGCGAACCTACTTTCATGCTGTGGCTCACCATGTTCGTGACCTGATTGGGTGTAGAGCAGTTCTACTTGCGCTCTATGCTCCAGAAGCTGAATTGAGCCATCCCCTGCTACAATGGTTGCCTGACGCTGCTACTGCGCGGCTGTATGGCGCATTGGAACTGCTCGCCTTGTTCCAGGATGAACAGATGCGCGCCTTGCGTGATATAGCGTGTCAACGAGGACAGATGCGCTTCATCAACGAACGCCGCATGGTCGCGAATGGATTACTGGCAGAGAATGTGGCAATTGCCCCCCTTGCATATCCTGCCGGCATAGCAGGGTATCTGGCGCTGGTTGATGCTTTCGCAGGGAGCTTTACACCCGGAAATGTTCGCTTGCTGGACGATTATCTACCAGCGATGCTGCCAGAATTCGAAAGCAATATGCGGGCGCTGTGCGGGAAGGAGGAAAATTCAACTTCCGGCGGACAGGCGCTAGAGCAGCGAGTATGCCCACAAACGGACGAAAAAGACACAGGCGCCGTGGTTGATAGCATAAAGAATGACCTTATCTCGATGGTCAGCCATGAACTGCGTGCTCCCCTGACAGCTATTAAAGGCTATGCGGGCCTTTTGCAGGCGTACAGCCTGGAAGACCGCCAACATGAGCGCGAACGCGGAACCACCATTACCCCGGCTCGCCAGCAGCGTTACCTGGATATTATCATGGACCAGGCCGGGCATCTTGAGCTATTGATGGGCGATTTGTTGGATGTCTCTCGCATCCAGTCTGGCAAGCTGGCCTTGCGTTACACAGAAGTTGATATCGCCTCGCTTTGCCAGCAGGTCATGCGCCTGGCCCGGCAGCGCATCGACCAGCCAGATCGAGATCGATACATTCTGCGTTGTGATGTATCTCCGAACCTTGCGCCACTTCAAACCGATGCCACCAGGCTGCAACAAATCCTGCATAACTTGTTGGATAACGCCATCAAGTATTCCCCCGATGGCGGTTTGATTGAACTACAGGCAAGTATTGAGCATCAACAGCATAACGACTATCCGTTTCGCCCCAAAAATGCAACCAGGGCTATAGCGAAAATTACTATTCGTGACCAGGGAGTAGGTATCAACGCGCAACAGCACGCGCGTCTATTTCAACCGTTTAGCCGGCTAGATCACCCCATTACCAGCCAGGTGCAGGGCGCAGGATTAGGGTTATATATCACACACCGGCTAGTTGAGGCCATGCAGGGGACAATCGAACTGACCAGCCAGGAAAATGAAGGAACGTGCATCACCCTGTGCTTCCCCTTGCGCCAGGCTGGAGAGACAACTCAACCTCTTCTGGCTGCCAGGCAAACCTGAAACGGTCATATCAAAAAAGCAGATGAATGAAAAGAAGGTTAGCGTATATTAGAAAATGATGAGTTTTTATTGTTGACTTGTGCTTTTTGCGTGCGTGCTGGTATGCTTACCTCATGGACAGTGTAACCATGCTGCCGCGTTCATGATTGACAAAAACGAAGTGAAAAGACAAGGAGTACGAGATATGCAAACAAAAAAAGGGCGAGGCCGTGGCTTCGCATCAATGACAGTTGAAAAGAAACGCGAAATCGCCAGCAAGGGCGGTAGAGCAGCTCATGCCCTTGGCACTGCTCACAAATGGACAAGTGAAGAGGCCCAGGCCGCCGGTCGCAAAGGTGGTTCCATCAGTCGTCGCCGGCCAAAGGGTTCCTAGTATACCTGCTCGAATTGAGCATGGCAGGCAAAGGCTGGTGTAAAAACCAGCCTTTATTGATTCACGGGAGCCGCACATAGAGCTGGGGGTCAACCCACACATTGTGCAGAAGTACCATAAAATGCACATGCGGACCAGTCGATGCGCCGGAGCTGCCCTCGTAGCCAATAATCTGCCCTTTGGTCACATTCTGACCGGTTTTCACAATGAAACGATCCATATGCCCATAAATGGTGGCAATGTAATTGCCATGATTGATTTTAACCGACCAGCCTAGCCCCGACCAGTCCCACCCTACCCAGATCACCTGCCCCGTATCGGCTGCCGTGATCGGCGTTCCATAGGAATCCGCCAGATCAATACCGGTATGGGGTTTCCAGCAGCCGCACCAGGGCTGGTATTCTGTACGGCCAAATGCTTGAGAGATCACAGCGCCCTGGATGGGACGCTGCATTTGCCCGGTTCCCTGGACTCCGCTCGCGGTAATATACGTCGCGCAGTTGCTCCAGATGTCGGTTCCCCGGCAAGAACCGCCGACATCTCCGCTGCTTATCACATTGGCGGTGGGCGAAATGGCCTGCTGTGAAGTGCCGATTTCGTCTGATTGCGGTTTTGAAAATAGACCCCCAATATCCTGGGCAAGGGTGGTCGTGTGCTGGCTATTGCCCAGCGGAATTACAAATAACGAGGCCAGTGTAATCACTAGCAGCCCGCCAACAAGCACCCCAGGTAGCACTATACGCCTCTTGTGAGGAGGAGCCATGCGCAGTGGATCGGCGCGCGGGCGCTTGTGCGAGGCCGGAATAATGATGGGCATTTTGACACTTGTATTTGGTGAAAGCAGTGGCGCGGTCGAAGTCGCTGCAGGCAATTTAACGGCGCTCTTTGGCGATGAATTGCTCCCTGTCAACGGTGAAGTTACTCGTGGGTCGGGTGAAAATGACATTGTACTTCCTTGCTCTACAAAATACATAGATGGGTTTATGTAGCCTACTGTACCTGAAAAAAAAGACAACGGCTATCAAGCAAGCTAAGGGATAGGGTAAATAGGCTAATGTGTTTCGCGCATCTTAACCAGAATAAACACATGCGAAGTCCAATTTGTCGTAGAATAGCGAAAAAGTCAGGGTGCCCTCAGGGGGATGTCGCTACTAAGGTGTGATGATATGCGTTCTCACTCGTTGTACAGGGTACAGTAAGACTTTCATATGGGACAAAAAGTACTTTCTGTACAAAATATAACCCGTAATGCTGTTCACTGATACCGTGAACATCAATTTTTATATATCAAAGTAGAGGAGTCGCTGCTATTTCAAACGAAACGACACGCTCGGAACACATGCCAACAACGGTAATTTCGACGGCTGATCCTGAACCACAAATAACTCCAATCCTACCTGTTCAAGTTGAAGAGGTTGATACGTTAGATGATGAGGAAGTCACCCAGGATCAACATATCGGCATGGGGATTTTCCGCTTTCGCTTCAGCCTGTCCAACTTCCGCCTGGGGCGCGCACTATCCGAGCGACGTTTTAGTATTGCGGAAGCGGCTGTGCTGCTGATAGCGGCCTATATCGCGTCTCGCGGTCTGGGAGTGATCCGCCAGAGCATCTTCAATGCTGTTTTTGGAGCTGGCCCGGAGGCAAATGCCTATTATGCCGCGTTTCGCCTGCCTGATTTCCTCTTCAACCTGATCGCCGGTGGCGCATTAAGCAACGTGCTCATCCCAGTTTTTGTCTCGTATGACAAAGATCATGGAAGACAGGCCGCCTGGCGGTTGATAAGCCTGGTCTTTAATTGTATGCTGGCCGTGCTCGTCGTCGTGCTGCTCGCCGGTGAATTTCTCGCGCCAGATTTTGTGAACAACATCCTGGTACCGGGCTACCCGGCCTCTGTGCGAGCGCTTACCACCACGCTCACACGTATCATGCTTGTGCAGCCGCTTATTCTCGCGCTTGGCACCATTGCGACGGCGGTTCTGAGCAGTAAACGCCAGTTCTTGTTGCCGGCTCTCTCCATTGCTGTCTACAACATCGGCTTAATTGGAGGCTTGCTTGTCACTTTAGCTATCCCCTCAGTGGGTATTTTCGGCCCTACCGTCGGTGTGCTGGTGGCTGCTGTTTGTCAGGTCATCGTGCAGGTGCCGGGCCTTCTTCAACAGGGATTGAGCTACTCTTTTGTGTGGGATATAAAAGATGCCGGTTTGCGCCAGGTGATGCGAATGCTTGCTCCCAACGCAGCCATTGTTGTTTTTGGTTCATCGGCCTTTATCATCGATACTGCCTTTGTTTCCTATCTCCCCGATCCAGCTAGCCTTGCCGCGCAACACAATGCCTTTATACTCTTCTATATGCCGGTAGCCCTGCTGGCCCAGGCTATCTCGCAAGCCGCGCTGCCACAATTATCTGCGCTGGTGACGCAAGGGCAGTACATCCTTTTAAGAAGCCTGACTCTGAAGGTCATTGGTGTAGCGTTGTTGTTTGGTATTCCTACAGCCCTGCTGCTAAGTCTTCTAGGCGAACCGCTCATTCAAATTGTTTTTCAACGTGGCGCATTTAACAGGCATTCCACCGATCTGACCGCGCTGGCGCTGATTGGTTATGCCGTCGGTTTACCGGGTGTCATTGCAGGCGAGTTGATCGCGCGCACCTTCTTTGCCATGAAAGATGCTCGTACTCCACTTCTCACCAACGCTTTGAACTTCGCCGTACACATAGGCCTGATCTACTTCTTCCTCGCCATATATACCGGTACTACTGCCATCATCGCCATTCCCCTTGCCGCCAGCGGCTCCGCGACCTCTGAAGCCATCTTGCTCGGTCTGCTGCTCTACCTGCGACTTCGCAAGAAGATCGCGGAGGAGAGGAAACAAGAAACTAGCCTGCCCTGAACGACACAAACTGCTTGCGTGTCGCCTGGAACAGCAGCGCCAGCGCCATCCCCAGAATGATCAAATCTCGCGCAATGATGGCCGGGTAAACATGGTCGATATGTGGAATATCGACGTAGTTGAAAGGGAACACAAAGGTAGTCAGGGCGCAGACCGCTCCCCAGCTCAACACCCACTTCCAGTTCTGTTTACCAATGTAGGCCACAAACGGCGTAATCCATATCAGGTACTGCGGACTGAAAACCTTGCCCAGAATTACCACCAGCAGCAGCGTTACCAGGCTGGCCGTATAGACATCCAGCTTGCCACGCCATTGCAGCCAGAAGGTATAGCCCAGACCCGCAACCAGCAAGAAGGTAGTCAAAAGAGATACCTTTTGCGCCAGCAGGCTGGAGAAGTTAAGCGATTGGTAGGTGAAGATATACTGCGCGGGAATGTGCGCGAACTTGCCGAGCCAGAGCAGCGTGCCAGGGAACGATTCAACCTGAATGGGTCGGCTGAGGAAGTAATTGACAGGATACAGCGTATTGCCCACGTTGAGCAGCAGCGAAACCAGCGTAACACCCGCGCCAATAGCGGCAAATAACGCCAGGCCTTGCCAGCGTTGCCATTCTCTCAAATTCCCGCTGATATGCTTCTGTTGCGCGATGAAGAAGATGGGAATGAATATGGCGGGATACAATTTCAGCAGTGTCGCCACCGCGATCAGGACATACGCCCAGTTCCAGCGCGCGCGCGCCGCCGCTATCACAGCGCCCAGCGTCAAACCAGCAGGCACAAGGTCAAAGCGGCCCAGGGCCGTGGCCCAGCTTCCCACCGCGAGATAGAAGGCGAACACGATGGCGGCTGGCCGCGAACGGTAGCGCGCGATCAGCAGGTAAATAACCGCTGCCGCGAGTATCATCAAAAGCGCGAAAACCACCTGGTACCACAATCCTGAAGCGAACAATGGCAGCGAAAAGATAGCCAGCGTGAGCAGAGGATATTCCGGCGGCAGCGCGTGAAACGCCTGCGAAGTTGACTGGGCCTGCACCAGTGAAACGAGGAATGACGGGAAGTGACGCGCTTGCATTTTCTGGGCCAGCGTAGACGATGAGCTGGTATCGAGAAAAGCGCACTGGCTTTGCGCGTTCGTATCCAACCCTTGCGCCGAAAGAGCCGCCTGGCCCTGCCAGAAGGCGATACCGTAGCACTGGTAGCGCGTGGCATCATTATATTTATTAGAAAATTGTGACGACGCGCCCCACAACAGAATCGCGCCCATCGCCACGATAACGCACGCATCGATCACGTAGCGCCAGCGCGGCGTTCGCCCCGTTTTCGCATTCGCAGTATTACTGCGAGAAGAGCCAGTCCCATCTACGGCAGGCGCGGAAGTATCTACTATTTCAGACATACGCTATCATCCTTATTTTCACTTGACCTTGTAAGGTTTGGTATGTATACTTTCCCTCCAGAGGGCTACACGAGCACTGTCCAGTCACGACCCACTTGAGGGTACTGAAATTATTACCTTTTCATGAACCGCTCAAGATGAACAATAAACCGTTCGTGTTGTCCTTCGCCAATCTTACGCTGCTCATCAAACGCCTCAACCTGAAAAACCAGGCGGCGACCATCGATCTCTACCAACCGGGCAGTGGCGCGTACCTTCTGGCCGAGCGGCGTCGCTGCCAGGTGGCGCACATTGACCACTGTGCCGACCGTCACATAGCCGGGTTCCAGGGCACCGGCAACCGCCTGCCACGCCGCATTCTCCATCAGCGCGATCATCATAGGGGTAGCGAACACCTCAACTCCTCCGGCTCCCACATGCGCAGCAGTATTTTCATGAACAACAGTAGTGGTAGATTCGCCAGTCAGCCCAATTTCAAGCGTCATATATGCAGTCCTCTCTTTTTGTTTTGCAATTCGTTGCCACCCACTATAGTTCCAAAAAGTGTAGCATCTCATGACACTGCATTTTTTGTTGGCTTCGTGCGGACCATCCGCACCGGGTGAACTACCAAACCCGTTACCCCCTTTGCGCTAAACGCATCGGGCTTACCTTTACGGATGATATTGTACGCCCCGTTCACATCCGCGTTGATTATACTTCTATCGGAAGCGCGATACAATCCCCGCTTGACACGCTTGCCGCTGGACTTTGGTTCCTCAGTTCGCGCAGGGTCACGCACGGGCAACGGATCTAGGTCCAGAAAGCTGGCCTTGCTGGTATAGCTCTCTTCGGTGACAATGACCTGGATTCCGACTAGTTCGGCTTTGTAGGTGAGTATGTCGATGAAGCGCGCGTGAGGTATCTGCACAAAGTTCTGATTGTTGCGCTTGCCCATCTCCACTCCTTGCTTCCACCCGTCATTCTTGCCGATGATGAGCGTCCCAATGCCCTCTTGTACCAACAGATCAATGATCTGCTTGCTAGCGGTATGCAGGGCATGATGGATACGCCGATTGCGCTTGTTGGTCAATTGTTCCATCTGGCGAGTCGTGCCAGTCTTGCCCAGTTTCTTCTGTAACTGAGCCTTGCGCTTGTTGTACCACTGGTTCATGGCTTTGAGCGGACGACCGTTAACCAGGCGGGGAATGAACCCCGCTTTGTTTGCAGCTATCGCCGCCAAATTGGTGATGCCCAGGTCTACCCCTGCGCACAGGTCAGGGTTCACATCGGCTTGTTGCACTTGCCGTTCATAGATCACCTCGACCACATAATAACCATACCGAGGGACAATGCGTACCTGATCGATGTTCGTTTGTTTGGTCTTGACCTCGATGGACAGCATCGAAGGACAAATCAGGCCACGCTTTAGCCCTGTGCGGCTGATGGCCTGCTCGGTGTACACGAGGATATTGCGCCCATTAGCCTTGTCTTTGTATTTGGGCAGTTTCGGTTCTCCTGAGGGCACTCACGGAAATAACATGACCGCTTTTGCATCTGCCAGGCATACTAGAGCGAACTTTACTGGTCATCTTATTAGCGTGAGTCTCCTTAGGCAAGGTGCAACTAAACTTGACAGTTCCTGTCCAACAGAAAGAGACAGCCCCGTCATGCTGAGCGCAGCGAAGTATCTCTGTGCCTCTCGAGACAGACCCTTCGCTGCGCTCAAGGTGACACACTGTGGCTGCTCAAACCGTCAAGGACTTTTCTTCACCAGTGAACCTTACCTTATGATATGATAAACCTGAAATCATCGCTAAAGGAGTATATACCCATCAATGAACCACGCTATCCAGCTTGTGGCCCATCGCGGCGGTTCTCACCTGGCCCCGCAGAATACCCTGGCCGCGTTTCGCAACGCGCTCAATTTTCCCATCAACGCCATTGAACTCGATGTGCATATGTCGCGGGACGGTCACGCCATCGTCTTTCATGACTACACCATTGAGAAGCTCACCAATGGCGAGGGCAATATCCTCGACCTGGACTTTGACTACCTGCGCAGCCTCAACGCCGCCGCGCATTTTAGCCGTCCCTGGCCCGAACCGCAGCAAATTCCGACGCTTACCGAAGTGCTGACCCTGGCGAAAGGGCGCGCGCAGGTCTACATCGAGATCAAGCCGAGCAAGCGCGATGGCGTCTTCGGGCACTATCCCAACATCGTCGAAACAGTAGTAGAAGAAGTGCGCGCCGCCGCCATGCTCGACCAGGTACTTATTATCTCGTTTGACTGGCAGGTTTTGCCTCACATCAAAACTCTGGAGCCATCCGTAAAGACGGGCGCGCTGGTATCCACCGATGTCTGGAACCCCCGCGAGAAACGCGCCATCTCTACACTGACGGAACACGTTGCCGCGCTGGGCTGTGACTGGATCAACATGGATAGCAAACTCTTCACCAGCGAAATGCCGGAGATCATCCATCAAAGCGGATTTCAACTTGGCCTCTGGACCGTCAATACCCTGCGTGCCATGCGCCGTTTCGCGACTGCCGGTGTGGACTCACTGACTTCTGACCGGCCCGATCTTTTTGCTGCGCTGGCATCCTGAACGAAGACATTCCTCAAGAAATTGTAAAATTCACCATTCAGCCTCACCCAAAGGTCTGAATGCGTGTCCCTTTTTGCTCACCATTCGTTCTCTATAGTAGCAATACGATGATGATTTAGTACCAGTAGAGCTTTTTTTAGCGCACAGTATGGTATAATTGGCGGCAATCACGCAGATGCGCCTGCAAAGAGGCGCGAGTGGAGAGCATAGCATATGCCACAAATCGAAGAAATTTCAAAGACGGTCATTGAGCCGCAAACATTGCCTGTATCATCCCCGTTACAGAAGGTCGCGCTCTCGTTCGTCGTGCCTGTCTTGAATGAAGATATGAATGTACGCCCTTTATTTGAAAAACTCGCTGTCCAACTGGCCGGGTTACAGCAGACCTATGAAGTGATCTTTGTAGATGACGGCAGCACCGATACAACCTTTGCCATGCTCACGAAACTGCACGAGGAGTTCCCCGGTGTGGTGCGCGTGATACGCTTCCGCCGCCAATTCGGCAAAACGCCTGCGCTGGTGGCGGGATTTAGCCGCTGCCAGGGTGAAATCGTCTTTACTATGGATGGCGATCTGCAAGACGACCCCGATGAAATTCCCAATTTCCTGGCAAAGCTCGAAGAGGGCTACGACCTGGTCTCCGGCTGGAAGTTTCCCCGCCTCGATCCAATCTCGAAAACCTTCCCCTCGAAAATCTTTAACGGGCTGGTCAGCTTCACCACCGGCGTTCACCTGCATGACATCAACAACGGCTTCAAGGCCTACAGGCGCGAGATCATCGAAGATAGCCACCTCAAACTCTACGGGGATTTTCACCGCTTTGTGCCGATCATGGCGCACTGGCGCGGCTTCCGCGTGGCCGAAATCAAGGTCAAACATCACCCGCGCACCTACGGCGTATCCAAGTTTGGCGCGAGGCGTTTCGCGCGTGGGTTGATCGACCTGCTGAATGTGCTGTTCCTGACGACCTTTTTGCGTACTCCCCTGCGCTTCTTTGGACCCCTGGGCTTCTGGACGTTTTTAGCCGGGGTACTCGTGGATGGATTTGTTGTGTTGCGAAGTTACTTCTTCATCCATGAACCCATTCATAATCAGCCCTCGCTCTTCATCGGTATCCTCTTGATGATCTTTGGCGTCCAGTTTATTGTCACGGGTCTGCAAAGCGAGATGGTGCGCCACTACGCTTTCCGTTCCGATGAAGAATATAGCATCCGGCAGGAACTTGATTGATGAGCATGTCAACCGCTAAAAAAGTTGGCAAACGCCTGTTGCAAATTGGTTTGCCTGTCCTCATCATCGGTTTTTTCCTCTCTCAGGTGAAAAATAACTGGAGCGCGTTGACGGCGCACTCGTTTCAACTGAATGTGTGGCTGTTAGCCCTGTCTTTCGCGGGTTTCGTATGCCAGGAAATTTCCTATGGATTGATCTGGAAAGCAGTGCTGGCTCGCCTGGGAGCGCGCCTGGGGCTACGCGCCAGTATGCGTATCTACCTGGCGTCCGAGTTTGTGCGATATATTCCCGGTAATGTCTGGCATGTGCTGACGCGCATCATGTGGGTGGGCAAATACGGCGTTTCGCGCCCGGTCGCTTTCGCCAGTATGACTATCGAACTGATAACCAGGCTGGCGGCTGGTGTGCTGGTGTTCGCGGTCAGCCTGCTTTTCTGGCGCGATCTCGATGCTGTAAGCAGGTTGTCGGAGCAGCGGATTATCTTCGCGCTGGGAGTGACAACCATTCTCGCCCTGGGCATCATCCTGTATCCGCCAGTGTTGAACTGGCTGCTCAATCTGGCGTTGCGCGTGCTGAAACGCGACCCCATCAAGCTCACTTTGCGTTACAGAGATATTCTGTTCGTGACCCTGGCGTGGGGCGCGAGCTGGTTTGTGGCGGGAAGCGCGTTCTATGTCCTTTTGCTGGCCCTGTGGAGCGCTACCCCGCTCATCGCCTGGCCAATCTGCATCGGCATTTATGCGCTGGCCTGGGATATTGGCTTTATCAGCTTTATCACGCCGAGTGGTCTGGGCTTTCGCGAAGGCGCAATAGTGGGCCTTTTCGCGCTGGCTTTTTCACCGCCTCTCCTCCTGCCTGGCGGGCTGGCCGCTAGTATAGCCCTGCTCTCGCGCTTCGTCTCAACTATCGCGGAATTGCTGTGCGTCAGTATCGCCTATGTGAGCGGCGGCCACCCGCCGCGCGCAATTCTCCAGGAACAGAGTATATCAAACGACGCGCTCGATTCGCCAGCGCAAACAGAAACAACTGGTGAAGCTGCTTTTTCAGATGTTGTAGCGGAAGAGCCATCTGCCAGCATCCCGCTCGAAAATAAGTTGTAGGTGAATGTTATGACATGGCGTAAACGTTTTGCTATCTGGCGCAATCGCCTCTATCTCTACCCTGCCCCGGATGATATGCCGCACACGCGCATATTCTGGCTGGCAATGGGCCTGGTCACGCTGGCCGCCGCGCTATTTTCGGCCTATTTTATCTCTCTGCACATCGGTCGCCAGGATGCCTATCTGACGCCTGCTGAAGACCTCGGCACCTATAACCAGGCCATCTGGAGCATCCTGCGTGGCCCATTTATGCGCCAGACCATCTGTAATATTATTAGCGATACCAATTGTTACAGTCTGAACGGTATTTCGCGTTTTGCTATCCACTTTGAACCTATTCTATTTCCCATTTCGCTCGTCTACCTGGCGCTGCCTGATCCTAAAACCCTGCTCGTCCTGCAAACGCTGGTGGTGGCAACGGGCGCATTTCCCGCCTTCTGGCTGGCCCGCCTGCGCCTGCGCAATGAATTTGTAGCGGTGGGTATTGCCATCCTCTATTTGCTCTACCCGGCATTGCAACAGGCCGAAGTGTTTGATTTTCATGGCGTCACACTGACAGCCGCATTTTTGATGTTTACCCTCTATTTCATGTACACGCGCCGCACGCTCTGGCTTTTCGTCTTTGCTATCCTCTCAATGGCCTGCAAAGAGGAGATACCGCTGGTCATCGCTTTCTTTGGCCTGTGGAGTATGCTCTTTCAACAGCGCTGGCGCAGCGGCCTTGCTTTAGTGGGTTTGAGCGTGGTCTGGTTGGGAGTAGTATTCCTGGTTTACCGCGTCGCCAGTCCGACGGGACATCCATTGTTGGGTTCGCGCTATGCGTACCTGGGCAACGGGCCATTGCAAATCTTGCGCAACGTGGTGACGCACCCGGTGAGCCTGTTCTATCAACATGTACTCGAACGTTCACACAGGCAATACTTGATTGTCTTGCTGGCTCCCGCCGCCTTTTTGCCCCTGCTCGCGCCCTGGGTACTCGTGTTGGCCGTTCCATCGCTGGCCGTCAACCTGTTCAGTTCCGATCCCAACCAGTATCTTGGTATTTTCCAGTACAGCGCGGAGATCGTGCCGGTGTTGATCTTCTCGACCATCGAGTCGATGGTGTTCATCGTATGGCTGGTGAAGTGGTACATACGACAGATACGTGATGCGCGAGCGGCAGCAGCGCCAAAGGCAGAACAGATCTCTAAAGATTCCCAGGGCGAAGATGAGCGCGTGGGGGCCGCAAGAGCGGCGAAGCCCCCGCTTTCGCGTTGGGCGCAGCCCGTTGGTCTAAGCCTGCTGCTCGCACTGGTGCTTTTCGCCGTTGTGCGCCAGGATTTTACTTATGGCGCGATGCCGTTCTCACGCGGGTTCAGTTGGCCTCGTGTTACCGCCCATAACCAGCTTGCCGGGCGCATCGAGGCCAGGATACCGGCTTCTTCCTCGGTTTCAGCGCAGTCTAACCTGGTACCGCATATCAGCCAGCGTGCCCGTATCTACCTTTTCCCCTATGGAGATACGGTTGCCGATTATATCTTTCTGGATGTAACCGGTTATACCTATCCTCTCACTTCGCCACAATACATCGTCGAAGTGAAAAAAGTGCTGTTGAGTGGAAACTATGGAGTATTCATCGCGCAGGATGGCTACCTGCTGCTCAGGCGCGGTCTCGCTCCACCAGGCATATCGCCTTCCTCAACGTCTCAAACGGGTGATGGAGTGATACCCAACCTGCCAGATGCCTTTTGCTCGTTTGCTCGCGTCTCTCCAAATGAGGTGCAACACGCGCTGCAAGTGGATTTCAACCCACCGCAAGCAAAAGCTTCTAATAGCGCTATAAGCCTGGTCGGGTATAATGTCGCGCCACCTCAATCGTTCGGCGTCGCGACGAGATTCATGCAGGTCACGGCCTATTGGAAGGTCAATGCGGTCAATACTCCTCCGTTGAAGATCCTGACTCTTCTCACAGGTCAGAATGGTAAGGAAGAGTTTTCCAGCGTCGATTTCCCGACGATTTCATGGTGTCCCACCAGTTCGTGGCAGCCGGGAACCATTGTGCGTACCGTCAGTAGCACGTTGTATCTTGGAAATGTTCCAATCGGGCTAGCCCATGTGGGCCTTGCGCTTTTACCTTTTAATGTTCCACCTGGTACAATACTCACTGTGACGAATCGTGTCCCGTTGCATATAGTAAGCGCGCCTGCCGGAGTATCGCTGATTTCAGGGACCAACGCGCTGCAAGTAGACTCGTTTACCATCGTCCCATAACAGAACAGAACTGGCCCTTTAGCGATGCTGAAGGTTTGCTCTATGAAAGAGGTGTTGGAATGGGTATTTACCTGGGTCAAATGCCACCCGCCGAAATGGCGCGTCTCAAAGCGGAAATCGCGGAAACCTTGATCGCGAATTTCAGTTACCCGCGCTTCTATGATTATCGCGCGAATGCTTTGCGTATGCGCCCGGTGGATCGTGCCAAACGCCAGGAGGTATGGACGTTCCTGAGTTCGTTCGATTTCAACGCCTTTGGTCGCATCGATATCGCTTCGCCCGATTTTCAACGCCAGGTTGAGCGGCTTTTGATCCAGTTTGTGCAGCGCAACCGCGCTTTCTTTGGGCCGCAGGGACGCAAACGCATGTCGGATGTGCGCGCACTCATCACCCACGCCTCCGCGTCCGTTACCGAAGGACTGCGCGGGCATTTGAGCGGTCGCTCCGCGACTCCCTTTGGCTATGCGCGTCCGGTGACATCCTGGTCGAAATCCAATCTCTCCGGTCAACTAGAGCCAGGTTGGGAACAGGTTGCCAGCCCAACAATGCTATTGCAACAGCAGCTTCAAGAAGCGCGTGGAGAGATTCGCCCAGGCGTCAATGGAGATGCGCGGATGCCAGCGCCGCAACCCATTGCAAACGGAGCCATGACCAACGGAGCGACGGCAGCGCCGCCCCGGCGTTCGCCGCGTTTACGCGCTACTACACAGGGTGGTAGCAGTAATGAAACAGCTGCCGCCGCGGCTCGTCTAACGAGCGTGGTGCCACCTACTCGCCCTATCCCGCCAGATGAAATCCGCCCGGTCAATCCATCATCGGGGCCGCTTCCAGGCCAGTCGTCCGGTCCGCTTTCGCCCCAGGCGTCATCCGCGCCAGCCACCTCCATGCCATCGATTCCACCCATCGCGCCAGCCGCAGAAACTGCCAGAGCGTCCGCGCCAGTTGATCAGCGCGTGCTGCGTTCAACGATTGCCGGGGATGCGCCGGCATTATCGACAAAAATCGATGAGAAGGCCCCTTCTGCCCCTATCAGACAGACCGGCTTGACCGGGCAGGCACAACAGCCAGTTCCTACTCTCGTTCCACCCGTTGCGCCCCCGCTTGCCCCGCAGCCCCAGGCACCGGCGGCAACCTCCACCCCACAACGAGAGCTAACCAGAACTGAACCTCTGCCGCCCACTCTGGCGAATCAGAAGGATAATGCGAATGTAAAGTTGAGCGACGAAGATGTGGTGATTTTTGAAGAAATGCGCCATCAAATGATTGTCTGGCTGCGTGTCGAAGTTGTGCGCGCTGGCATTGACCTCACCGGACAAACACCGGCTCAACTGCTTGAGATAGTAGGACAACAAGATGGAGTGGACGAAACACGGCTTCAAATCGTCTCCACCCTGCTGAGCCTGGCGAACCAGGTGATCGCCAACGGGTACGCGACACTGGTTGAGTATAAGCAGACCATGATGTTCTACCTCATCCATACCCGTCGTGCCCGTTAATTACCCCGGTTATAAAAATCGCGTTAAAAATTGGGGGGTACGCCAAAAATGTGCTACCATTTGCTTCCTTATGCGTTCCAATCTATGGTATATAAGTATATAGAAATATCTATGCACATGTGCAAATATCACTTTGTCCTGAATGGGGAGAGAACAGGAGAGCGCAAGTGATAGAGCCGTACTTGTAAGAGTGAACTATCGAGAAGGGGTATGGTGCGTTATGGCTAATGATAGAGCAATGATCGCAGAGAATGTAAATAGCGTGCTAGACCTCGTTCGCATGAGGCGGCAGAGCGGGCGTTTGAAAATAGAACTCCTCAGTGGTGGGAGAATTCAAGAAGGGGAAATTTATCTTCAAGCGGGTCAACCTGTCTTCGTTCGAATGGGACAGTTGACCGGGCGAGATGCCTTTGACAGGCTCCTGACATGGCGCAATGTCCAGTTCACTTTGCAACTGGATGAGCCTGGGACAGCCCCCATGACTCTACCTATCAGCAATAACAGTGGAACTACCCCCTCATCTTTTCCTGCGCAATCCGCAATCAGACAAGAACGCTCTCCTACCAGTGATGTCACTCGCGCGAACTCAAATGCGCCTGGCCTTGAATGGCTGGTGCCGCAAAAGCGCGATGTTGATCGCGATGTCCTGTCTCTACCGCTCACACGCCGCCAGCGTTTTATTTATTTTCTCGTCGATGGACAACGTACCCTGTCCGACCTGTCCCGTTGCACGGGCAAAACTATCCAGGAAATCGAGTTGATCCTGAAAGAATTGCAGGCGCAGGGATTGGTGGATATATAGCACATGACAACACAAACCGGAGCAACCTTGCGGTTGCTCCGGTTTGTGTTGTCATGTGCTATATTTTAGGCTGCTGCTGTAATCTTCGGCAGCAGTTCGCGTAACTGCTTCATCCAATCAGGCTCCAGCAGGCGGCGAGGAATACGAATCACTCCCTGTTGAACATGCGCGTCGTTGTGGAAGCGGCGATAAAGCGCGATACGGTTAGGTACTATGGTGCGCTTCACGGTCAGTATAAATTCATGATCTCTGGCGGAGATAGCCTCATAACCCAGTTGCGCCGCTTCCACTTTTAACTGCACCATTGCCAGTAAGTTCTTGACGGGCAGCGGCGGCGTGCCGAAGCGGTCGCTCAGCTCTGCCTCCATCGCCTCTACCTGTTCGGAGCGGTTCAAGCTTGCCAGTCGCTGGTAGAATTTTACCTTCAAGGGGCGGTCGCCGATAAACTCGTCGGGCAAGTAGGCATCCAGGGGCAGATCAAGCGCCACGTTTGGCACGCTGGCCTCGGCGCGTTTGCCCTGCAACTCTTCCACAGCTTCACCCAGCAATTTGGTGTAGAGATCAAAGCCGACCGAGTTCATAAAACCCGATTGCTCCGCGCCGAGCAGGTTGCCCGCGCCGCGTATCTCCAGGTCTTTCATGGCAATGCGGAAGCCCGCGCCCAGTTCGGTTGCCTCAAAGATGGCGCGTAAGCGTTTCTCCTGCACAGGCGTCAGCTTCGTATCTTTGTTGTAGAGGAAGTAGGCGTAGGCCTGGTGCGCGCCGCGCCCCACACGCCCGCGCAACTGGTACAGCTGCGCCAGTCCAAAAAGCGCGGCATTATTGACAATGATGGTATTGGCGTTAGAAATGTCCAGCCCGTTTTCAATGATGGTGGTGGAGACCAGCACATTGTATTCGCCACTGGAGAAGTCCATCATGACCCGCTCGAGTTGATCTTCGGGCATTTGCCCGTGACCGATGGCGATACGCGCTTCAGGCACAAGCTTTTGCAACCGTTGCGCGATTACCTGGATACCATGCACGCGGTTATGCACGAAGAACACCTGCCCGCCCCGGTCGATTTCGCGCAAAATCGCCTCGCGAATCAAGTTCTCGTCAAATTCGCGGATGGCTGTGCGAATGGGCAGGCGTTCCTGTGGCGGCGTCTCGATCACGCTCATGTCGCGCACATTGACCAGCGACATGTGCAGCGTGCGTGGGATAGGCGTGGCCGTCATGGTCAGCACGTCAACTTCGTTGCGCAATTGCTTGAGCCGCTCCTTATGCGTGACGCCAAAACGCTGCTCTTCGTCAACCACCAGCAAGCCAAGGTTGAGGAAGACAACATCTTTACTCAGCAGGCGATGCGTCCCAATCACGATATCGACTTTGCCAATCGCCAGGTCTTCCAACACCTGCTTATGTTCTTTCTCCGAACGGAAGCGGCTCAGTAGTTCGACTCGCACGGGATAGGGCTTGAGGCGTTCTTTGAAGGTGTTATAGTGTTGCAATGCCAGCACCGTTGTAGGCACCAGCACCGCCACCTGGCGTTGATCGAGTACCGCTTTGAAGGCGGCGCGCAGGGCCACCTCCGTTTTACCGTAGCCCACATCGCCACACACCAGCCTGTCCATTGGCCGGGGCCGTTCCATGTCAGCTTTTACTTCCTCGATGGCACGCGCCTGGTCGGGCGTCTCTTCGTAAGCGAAGCCGCTTTCCAGTTCCTGGAGCCAGGGCTGCTCGGAGTCGGGCGGGTATGCCGGGCGTTCCAGCGCCTCGCGCGCGCTGTACAGGCGCAGCAGGTCGCGCGCGATCTCCTGCACATCCTCTTTGACCTTCGTTTTGGCGCGTGTCCACTCGCTGGTTCCCAGCTTGCTCAGGGCGGGAACGGCGTCGCCCATGCCCACGTAGCGCGTGACGCGATCGAGCTGATCGGTAGGGATGTACAGCTTGTCGGTGCCAGCATAACGAATAAGCAGGTACTCGCGCTCGACGCCCGTCGAATCCAGCTTCACCAGTCCCTCGAAACGTCCGATGCCATATTCTTGATGCACCACGTAGTCACCTACATTGACCTCGGCCAGGAACGAAGCAGGCGTGATAATCTTTCGCTGCTGTGCCTTGTACTTGCGTGACCAGCCGAAAATCTCGGTATCGGTAAAGAGCGAGGTTGCCAGGCTGCGCGATTGCCAGCCCTCCGGCAATTGTCCCTGAATCAGTGTCAGCGTGCCGCTTTCCGGCGCTTCGTTGATGTTAATGCCGGGACTGGCATGAATAGCATTATCACCCAGAATAGACTCGTCGCCCAGCACTTCGGACAGGCGACGGGCCTGCGCGCTGACGATCACCACTCGTTCGCGGTTATCTAACGCTTTGCGACAATCTTGCACGAACGAGCGTAATCGCCCACCGTATGAGTTCGCGCTGGTGAAGGACGGCAACAGATGCTCGGTGCCGCCCTGGTGATAGGCGTCAAATTCGCCCTCGCTGGCCGATAGGATATCGGCAAAACGCAGTTGACGTAGCTGCGCCAGGCGCGTCTCCAACTGGCTCCAGGTGATGTGCGCTGCGCGTAGGTGCGTTGGGTTTTCATGGTCATTCTCGAGGCGCGTCTTCACCTCTTCAGCCTGCGTATCCAGTTCCAGAATGCGGTTCTGGATGCTTTCAGGATTGTCCAGGATCAGCAGGCCGCTTCGAGGCAGGTAGTCCAGCACGCTGGCCTGCTCGTGCAGGTATGGCAGGTAAAAAGCAATATCATCGAACGAGCGTGTATGGCGCAGGTCTTCCAGGTCGCGCTGCCAGCGTTCCTCCGCGTCATGATGCAACATGGCGTTATTCAACTGCTCGAGTACTTTGACCGCCTCTGGTCCGCGCAATGGTAGGGCTTCGCGAGCGGGTCCGATCACACACGATGCGATGGGGTTGAGCGAGCGCTGCGTCTGAGGGTCAAACGTGCGTAACGACTCGATCTCGTCGCCGAAAAACTCGACGCGCACCGGGCGTGGCAGCGTGGCAGGGAAAAGATCGACGATGCCGCCACGATGGCTGAACTGGCCCGGCTCTTCCACCTCCGTGACGGGTTCGTATCCCAGGTTATACAGGTGTTCGAGCATCAGGGTCAGGTCAACCTCCTGCCCCGGTTCCAGGTCATACAGTGATGCCGCCAGTTCCTTTGGCGGAATGACGGGCTGGCTCAAAGCGCGCGCCGAACACACGACAATCGTGGATTGCTCCCCGTCAATCATGCGTAACAGCGCGTTCATGCGCTGCTGTGTCGTCTCGTGATCGCTTATCAATCGTTCATAAGGTAAGGCGTCACGGTCCGGCATATAGATAACGTCGTCCGCCGACTTCGCCATCGCCTTGAGCGTATCTACTACCTGTAATGCCTGCGTTTCGTCAGCCACGACCAGCAGTAGCGGCTCTTTCAGCGCGACAGAAAGCGCGCCCACCACAAACGGTCGCGAGGTTTCAGTAATGCCGGTGAGGGCTGGCAAACCTTCCGCCTTTTGTATCTGTTGCACCAGCCGCCGAAATTCAGGCCGCTGTGTTAAAAGCGACAATAATCCCTTGAGTATCACACAATCCTCCCAACGAGCATAGCAAATTGCCTCGCTCTGGATGTATACCCATCCGGCGAGGTTCAATTCGCGCTGCCTTTTTGCCTTCTGGCTCGATTTTTCAAGCGTGGGACACGCTACACAGCGTCCCGGCCATCCGGCGTGTTCTCTGTAAGCATACAGTACCAGCCCGCTAACTGCAACGTTTTCACGCTATTGGGTTATTCCATCGACAAGAACACGATCGCCGCGATACCCGGCGCCATACCGATAAGCTGGTACGGGCTGGCCTTCTCGTGAAAAACAAACAGTCCCAATACCACCGCTACCACTCCATTGAGCGCCGAGAAGATCACCGAACCCCGGCTCAACGTCCCGCCACTGCGCAGGCTAATCAACCACGCGACATTGGCTAACACATACCCGCCAATAGACAACATGCCAAACACCAGCTTGCCCTGAATGGCGAACTGCTTGGCAAGCACATCAGCCACTATCTCAAATGCTACGAGAGCTAAAAGATAAACTACCCAGACAGGAAGAAAGAGCCATTTTGCCGGCAACATATACTGATCCTTTCATGATCGATTGGCGAGGAGAATGTGAGGAAGCGAGCAAGACAAAAAACATATGCAGCATCTGACTATGAAGCCGATGCTGTTCTACTGTCTTACCCAAAAAGGGGAAAGGTCAGCAATTGGAGGAAATCAGGCGTATTAAAGGAAAAAGCATGGATTCTGTCCTTGTATTATGTTTGTCATAGTAGAGTCTCTTCATAATTATATCATAATTGCATATATGGTTTTCGGGTCTTGCTGGCCCCTACGCACTTATCCATTCCGGGTTATTTCGTGACGGGAGTTTCTGGCATATGTTCAGCAGTTGGCGGGTTGATCAATCAGAAAGGCTAATGCCAGATGCGCGTTTTTGAGCATTGTGAGAAACATATCTATACCACCTTTCGAAGGTCACTCATCTTTTTTTTCGGTCGCATTCGATCTGGATAGTCCAGCGATGAACAGAGTGATAATCCAGTGGAAACTGGCATCTGTGTCTATCGGTATGCCAAAGCCGCCCACTATTTCCAGCGAGATAAAGCCATGCACTATGCTGCGCAGGCCGCGAATGGCGTGAATAGCATCTTCCTCGCTGAGGTTGTAGGGCGCAAGTACGGCCAGCACAACGTCTACCACCTGTCGCGCGACTGCCTGCACCTCCTGGTCATCAGGCGGAGGCGCTTGTTGCGTAAGGGCATAGCGTCCAGGCGTTTTTCTGCCATAGGCGCGGTAGGCATCAGCCAGCGCGACTATGGCCTCTGCGCGTGATTTCCCGATGGTCGCTCGTGTGACGCAGCCAAGTAAATCTCTCAAACAGTAGAGCGCCAGGTCGTGTTTGAGTCCGGGCAACCCCGCGACGTGATTGTACAGGGAGGGCGTGCTAATACCTAAACGCTCGGCCAATCGGCCAAGCATGAGATGTTCAATGCCCTCCTCGTCTACCAGTTTTGCCGCAGCCTCAACAACGCTCGCCCGGTCCAGTCCCGCCCTATGCGACATGCGACTGTTTCCTTTCCGCTTTCGCCAGCGTCTCTGCTATGAGGCAAATGGCGCGTTCCATCGCCGCCTGTGGCTGGCTGAGCATCTTCCCATGCCCGACGGCCAGCACGGATGGCGAGAGCGCCAGCAGCTTGCGAGCGCTCTCCAGGGCCAGCCCTTTATGCCAGGTAGCAAACGCCGGCAAGGGAAAGAGCAGTTCGAACGTCCCCGCAACGGCAACGCCGCCCTGCGTCTGGAAGGCATCACCGGCGATCACCGCGTGGTCTCGCGTATCGAGAAAAGCAATATGACCAGGAGTATGTCCCGGCGTGGCGATCACTTCGAGCGAACCGATGCGATCACCTTCATGCAAAAGAAGCGCCGGCTTCGTTGAGCAGATGGGATAGCCACCGCGCAGGGGCACCTGTGGCTCAGAAGGGTCCAGGCTCTTATCGCCCGTCAGAAAACGCGCGTCTCGTTCGCTTATCATCACCTGGGCCTCCGGTAATGCTTCATGCAGCGCGTCCAGCGAGCCAACATGATCAACATGGGCGTGGGTCAGCAGGATGCGTACGATCGGCAATCCCAGCTTGCTTGCCTCCTGCATGATCGCCAGAGCCTGACCGCTCATGTTCGTATCGATTAACGTAAAGCCATCATCCTCGCGTACCAGGTAGCAGTTGAAGGCAACTAAACGGGTCAATTGAAAAAGGTTGTTGCTAAAAGCGGTCACTTTCATGGTTGAGTGTATCTCCTTTTGCTAATTTTGTTAGTGATTAAACTAACTATATTAGCATATTAGACTAATCACATTAGTTTGTCAAGAGGGGGCAAGTGGATTCTCAGAATGCGCTGGAGATGCTTCGCTGCGCTCAGAATGACAACACTCCCGACTGTCATTCTGAGCGCAGCGAAGCATCTTTGTGCGATCTGGAGAATCGCCAGTATCAGGGGATGGTTGAGGATTACAATGCCTGTGAATTCTTGCCGGTAAATAGAAGGAACTCATGTGCTATACTGGCATTATGTCTGGAAGAAGCAATGAAAAGAAATGGAGAAACGACAGGCATGAGTGAGACGAATATAACCCTTGCCATGATGGCTGAGGGCTGGGAGACCTATCAGAGCCAGTTAAGCAAAGCGCTTGCGCCATTATCCCAGGAGCAGCTTGCGCTGCGTGCCGCGCCCAACCTGCGTTCAATCGATGAACTGGCGCGTCACATTATTGCAGTGCGCGCAGGCTGGTACCACGATGTTCTACGCGAGGGGGATGATGCATTCGGCGCGCTCTCCCATTGGGACGAACCTGGCAATCCAGTACGCTCCGCTGATGAACTGGTGAATGGACTGGCCGCCACCTGGCAGGTCATGCAGGAGGCGCTTGCACGTTACAGCCCAACTGATCTGCAAGTAGTCCTCGAGACGGAGTGGGAAGGCAAAAAATATACTCACAGGCGAGGTTGGGTCGTCTGGCATGTGATCGAACATGACTTGCATCATGGCGGCGAAATTGGCTACTCGCTGGGGATGCATGGCCTTCAGGCTCCAGATATTTAGCCTTTCCGGGTGAAAGCGCTATCGTACAGATTCGGGGTTCGTACTAAGCGTCTCCTGTGGAGTAACATCGGGAGTGATAACGTTTAGCCATCTGGCGACAAGAGGAATGGATGCGCCCTGAAGCAGTACGGAGGCGAAGACGACGAAGAAAACCAGGTATTCCAGTGCGGTGAACGCGGATTGTTGGGTCTTCATTGAACCTTCACTGAGGTAGTTTAAGTTACTGCTGCTAACTTACTTTTGCCATTTTTTTTGAAACTTCTTCTGCACAAGGATACTTTTACGTTGATACACCTTTCTAAAAGATTTGTAACAGGCGAGGTGGGCTAGAAAACAGGGAAAACCGGATGGCCGACCAACGCCTGCTCCAGGGCCGTGAGAACCGGGATGGCCTGTTTGCGCAGCGTCGAGAGATAGCCGCGCTCACAGGCGTAGCGCCAAGAGGATTGCCAGC